>JAWLEA010000011.1:0-45372 GCA_041686345.1 Polyangia bacterium
GAAAAAGGCGATTATTACGGTGATCCCAACTAACAAGTCCCCTGACAGAGGAAGTGATTCCATCGTCAAACAGATTGGCTACATAAGCGGTAGAGGGAATATGGGAACCATAGGAAGAAGTACCGAACAAACCACCGGAATTGGACGTATCTACTGAAACGTCTTCAAGTTTGTAAGTTAAAAGAACCCGCCAGAAAGGAGTCAGGGAATATCCCCAGGTCAAAGCTCCACCATAGGTTTCCCTGTTAAAACTTTCAAAGGCATAAATGGAATTATATAACTTGAAACTGAAATACCAGTCAGTATCGAAAAAATGAGGTTCGGTGAACTGGAGTGTAAAATATTGTCTCAGGCTGGAAAGTGCAGCCCGCAACATCAGAGTTTGGCCCCGACCCAGAAAATTACGCTGGGTAATTTGAGCTTGGGCTATAAAATTTTCGACTGTACTGAAACCTGCACCGATATTGAAAGTACCGGTGGATCTTTCCTGGATTTTAACAATAACTCTTATCTTGTCGGTGTCCGATCCCTTTTTCTGTTTTATTTCAATATCTTTGAAATATCCAAGCCGTTTTATTCTTTTTTTGGAAATATCGAGTCTGGTCACCGAAAAAAGATCCCCCTCATTGATGATCATTTCCCTTCTGATTACCTTGTCTCTGGTGGATGTATTACCTTGTATTTCAATTCTTTCGATATATACTTTTTTGCCGGGCTTGACAATGAATTTGACTGAGATTTCACGCTTGGCGTCATCAATGGGGCTTTGGGGAATAACATTAGCATAAGCATATCCAAGATCGCGATAATAAGTGGTGATCCGCTTGAGATCCATGGCCATCTGCCCTCTGTTAAACCAATTGCCACTTTTGGACTTCACCATTTCATAATGGGCCTTCAGCAACTCCTGCTTAGCCATCTTATCTCCGGCTCTAACTCTTTTCATCAAGTCTTTATCGGGAGAAAGCAAAGTTCCGCCGAAACTGATTTCCTTTATTTTGTACCGAGGTCCTTCCACAATTGGTATATGTATATAAACCTTGTTTTGGGCACTGGAAAATTGAATTCGGGGAGGACCTACTTTGGCCCTTACATATCCATGATTAAAGTAAAGACTTTTAATTTTAAGAATATCTACATCAAGTGCATTTTTGTCAAAAACACCATCGGTATCATTTAAAAATGAAAAAACTCCGGGTACTCTGGTGCTGATTCCAGACCTCAATTTATTGGATGGGAAGCGCTTGTTACCGCTGAAGGATACTCCGCCTACCTTGACCCGGGGACCTTCTTCAATATAATAATGGATGTCTACTTTATTGTTTTTGACCCTTTTTATTTTATGTTTGATATTAATGAGGTAAAAACCATCTTTTTGATAACGCTGTTTTATTTTGATGACATTGTCTTTTACGGCTGATTCATCAAGGATTGTATTGGGTTTGACGGTTACCACTTTATTTACTTCTTCAAGACTCAACTTGTCATTACCATGTACAATAATCGACCTGATGGTGCGTTTTTCAACAACTTTGATGTAAAGAATAATCCCTTTTTTTGTCTTTTCTTTGCTGAATTCAATATCATTGAATTTCTTGAGTCGCCAAAGGGTTTTTATGTCCTGGGCAACTACCTTGGGGGAATAAAGATTACCTGCTTTGGACTTGATAATATTTTTGATGGCATTGGATTCAGTAGCCTTGTTACCTTTTATTTTGATTTTTAGTATTTTCGGCCGTCTATTTGGTTTATTTTTTGGAAGATCACCCAAGATATCTGCTTTAACTCCTGTGGGAGCAATAAAACAGGATAAGAGAACTACCAAGCACCAAAATATAATTTTTAATTTAATCACGTGATTCATCACCCCTTATCTCTCCATCAGCCATTGTAACTTTTCTGGCAAAAAGAGATGCCAGTTTTATATTGTGGGTAACAACCAGCATTGTCATATCTAATTTTCTGTTTAATTTAAATAGTAAATCATTAATTTTGCCACTGGTTTTGCTGTCAAGATTACCTGTAGGCTCATCTGCAAGCAGTAAAGAAGGTTCCATTACTATCGCTCTGGCAATTGCAACTCTTTGTTGCTCACCACCTGATAATTGCCCGGGTTTGTGGGTCATCCTGTCTTTCAAACCAACAAGTTCAAGTGCATCTTTGGACAATTTGATTGCTTTATCTCTGGATTCACGTTGAATAAGAGCCGGAATCATTACATTTTCCACAGCATTAAAAGCAGGCAATAAGTGGTGAAACTGAAAAACAAAGCCGATTTCCTGGGCTCTGTATGCTGCCAGTTGATTGCTGTTAAACTTGGTAATATCATCGCCTTTAAAGAAAATACTGCCACCAGTGGGGGAATCCAAACCACCGACCAGATGAAGAAGAGTACTTTTCCCGGCTCCGGAAGCACCCACCACTCCAAGCATCTCACCTTCCTGGACTTTGATGCTGACTGATTTCAGGATTTTCAATTCTTTTTCACCGTGTCTGAAATTTTTCTTCAGATCTTTAACATCTAATAATTCAGCCATTAAAAAACTCTATACTATGGATATTAAGTTTCCGAGAAATCTCCAAAAATCTATATAAGCAGTCTCCGGAAACCAGATTGTTATCTTACCCGCCCCTATTTGTAAACCCGGGAATCATAAATAAAGGGAAAAATCCTGTCTGTCAGGAAATACAGGTTTACTGCTACAAATTACCTATTCGTTTATCCAAATTAGAGCCAACGAAAAAGTAATGGTTAAGGCAAATTAATGTAATATCCAAATTAAGGCAAAGGTTTTTTGGAAAAACCACAAGTTACAGAAGAGCTGAGATGGGAAAAGAAAATCTGGAAAACTGGTCTTTATCACCAAAAACAATTACCCGGGGACAAAAATTTAAAACAAATGTTATACCTGTACCGGCTTGTGTTGAGCGTTACAAAAAAACACTTCATGTGGCAACTTGGGTCGAGAGTTGCAAAAATACACTTTAAATGCAACTTTTATCTGAGATAAACAAAGCCCGGGTCAAGTTTATTCCAACTAAAACTTTTTACTTTTAATTTTCTGAAACAAGTCTTGAACAATCTGTTTTCAGTTCATCTTTCATAAATAGCAGTGGCTATGTTTGCGAAGCTTCTCCGCACATCTGAAGCAAACTTCTCATTCAACCAAAAACCCTATCCTGAGATAAAAACTTTCCGCAACAAATACGGATATGTTTACAACCTCATTTTTTTGTGAAAATATGTTAAACTGGTTGCAACAATTGGAAGAATATCCAACATTATTATCAGTTGTATCTGGATTTGATTGTATCTGGATTTGATTTTCGGAGTTTATATTTTGTCCTTCCTCTTTTTATCAAAAAATTTTCTGATGGTTCTTTTCCTGTTAAACCAAAATTCGGGAACAGGATCTGTTCAGGATGAAACTTCAATTGCTCAAACAAAGAAAACTGATCAGTCCACCGACAAATCTAATCAGAAATCAACTCCTCTTCCCCAAGCTAAAAAAAACAACCAGAATATCAGTTCGACACAAGCAAAAAAAACTCCTTCCCAAAAAACTGAATCAAACCCATCCAATCCTGTAAATACAAAATTCAAGAAGGTTATCTGCAAACCTGCCTATCCCCTCAATAAACTCAAGAAATTACTCATAGAAAAAATTCAGATTAAGGGTAAATCTTCCTCCAAGGTAGATTTTATCAAAGAAAGAATTCCTATTAAAAAAGGTGATCTCATCTCTCCTGACAATCTGCGCTTTAAAAAGGCAAGAGTTATGCTGTTGGCTCTCGGGATTTTCAAAGAAGTAAACTTTTCTTTGAAAAAAGGCAGTGAGCGGGGCAAAGTAATTCTAATTATCGAACTCGTGGAAAGAGGCACCCTGATTGTTACTCATATTTTTGGGGGTTCATCGCGTATAGTTCCCTTCTGGTTAGGTCTGGGCATGGAAGAAAAAAATTTCCTGGGAAGAGCCATCACTTTGGGATTTACCGGAGTGATTACAGCAAAAGCCAATATCATGGGTGGTGAAAACCAGGGAGCCTTTGAAGGCTATGTTTATACCCCTGAGACATTTCCTGTTCCTGTTTCAAGTTCACTGTCCTATTCCAAAAGTTCTGAATTCTATCGTACCTACGGATCGGGTGACAACAGTAATCCTGATAATTTTCTGCCACTTAACTATCATAAAACAAGATTAAAAGTTTCAACCTTTTTTCCCATTAAAAAATTCTTTTTCCATCTGGGACTGGAAGAATCAATTCTCTTTGCATCTCTTCCTTCCGAGCGCATTCGCCACTTTGAAGATGGAACTTCACGCAATGTAAACTTCAATCTTAAAGATGGTCTCAGTTATCTGGGAGCACTCAACCTCAGCCTGGTTTATGATTCCAGAGACAAATTGATTATGCCACGAACTGGCACCAAAGCTGTCTTGAAAATCAGGATGGCAGCATCAGATCTGCTTAGTAATTATAGTTTTTTTAAAACAGAATTGGAAATTAACAAATATTTCAGTTGGCATAAACACACCTTTTCCTTTAATCTTTTTGGGGGTATAGTCACAGGCTCTCCCCCTATTTTTGAAAAATATTTCATTGGGGATTTACAGAGTCTGATCCCAAACCGTCCTCTTGGGCTCAACCTTTCTGTCGCTTCAAGTCCTAATTTTATCAACAACAACATAGGGGAACAAAGATGGGGGAGAACTGCTTTCAAAGCAGGAATTCGCTACGATTATACTTTTATGCAAGGCAAGGGGTTTGTCTATAAAGGCAATATTTTTGCTTCATCAGGAATTTTCACTCTTTTCAGTCCAGTTCAAATGCAATTCCGAGATAAAGACAATCTGTGGAAATCCACTCCTGTTGATCTCAGTTTTGATTTCGGAATTATTTTCGATACCCGCATTGGCATTTTTACCTTTTCTATTTCAAATATCTTAGGGAGATTACCTATATAAACAATGAACTACTGGCTGAAATATATCTTGATAATTTTGTTCATTTTGGGGCCTTGGACTGCAGTTGTTCAAGCAAAAGACAAAATATTTTCGAGTTATCGCAAAAAAGGAAATCTCTTTGTCAATTTTGCAATAAAACCTAAAAAAAGAAAATTGATCAGCAAAAAAATGAAATCAGGATTAACCCAGAGGGTTTATTACACAATCAAATTAATCAACAAACAGAATAAAAAAGTAATATGTACATCAATAAAATATTGCAAGATTACCTGGGATCTGTGGGATGAAATTTTTCTGGTAAAATGCTTCAGTCCTCAACTCATTACTAAAATCAAAATCAAGAATCTGAAAAAAATTCTGAAAAAAATTTTTACTGTAAAGGATATGCAGCTTTGTTCAGTCACAAACTTGAAAGCCGAAGGGAGTTATTACTATGAGCTCGATCTTGTCCTCAATCCTATTTCCAAAAAACTAATCAGCAAAATAAAATTATGGATCAGACAAAAAGATCAATATAACCAGTTTACCAACTATCTCGGTTCTTTTTTTTCAAATTTTGTCAATAAAAACATAGGCAAAAATGATTACAGTTTTTCCTTGAAATCCTCCATATTCTCCAGGAAAGGAATTTCTGAAAAATGAAAGCCACTTTAGCTCGGAGAGTTTCAATTGCCATTCTGGCAGCAACCCTTATTCCTTCTGCCGTGGTAACTTTTTTGCTTTTTCAAATTCTTAGCACCCACGACAACTTGGTTCAGGGGCATTTGCAAAATATCTCAGCCAACCAGAATGAAATCATTGAATCATACAAATCTTTGATTGTGGAAAAAAAGAAGCGTTTCAAATATCAGGCTCGTTTTCTTCTCAAAGCCCTGCTTGACAACAGTAAAAAGAAATCAACAAAACAAATAATTAAACAAGCACAAATTTTTTATGAAGATAATCCTGAAATCTGTTTCCTCAAAATCACCAGATTGAAACCTGTTTCCGAAATAGAAAAAAATGATGATTATCTGTTCAGTTTCCCTATTTTTGAAAAAAGTCGCAAAACTCTGCACGAGGAAAGCTACAAATTTCTTTCCAAAACCAGTCAAAACAATTTCTTACAGGCCAAAGTAACTTTTGCCACAGACACAGCCATGATAGACGCTTACAATAAACTGGCCAAAACATACAGTGAAAACAAACAGATGCTTTCTATCTACAAAGGCCTGCGCAAATATTACTGGCATTTTTTCTTTGCTATTTTGGTAATTATCATCTTGGTTGCCAATTTTCTCGCGGCTATGATTGTCAAAGGAGTAATTCGTAAAATTGGAATAATTTCAACGGCAACTCAAAAAGTAGCCCGGGGCGATCTTGACGTAAATGTTGAAATTGAAGGCAGGGATGAAATGGCTGAACTGGGCAGACTTTTTAATGATATGGTTCAAAGATTAAAACACAATCGTAATAAAATCCGATATCTGGAAAGGGTTGGAGCTTGGCAGGAAGTTGCCCGTCGTATCGCCCATGAGATAAAAAATCCTTTGACTCCCATTTTACTGGCCATTCAACAAATTCAAAACAAAGCTCCCGCCAACGACAAGAAATTTGTCAAACTGGTAAATACAGCCTCGGGGATCATTAAAGAAGAGGTTGATGTCTTAAAACGACTGGTGGAAAATTTCGGCAATCTAGCCAGACTTCCTGATCGAAAAGCGGAAACTATCAAAATCAACACTCTGGTCAAAGAAATAATTGACTTCAGCATGCTTTCCTGGGGTAAAAAAACTTTTAAGAATCACATCAACACCTCTGAAGAAATTTTTGTAGAAGTAGACCGCATGTTGATGAAAAAAGCTCTTCTCAACGTCATCAACAACGCTGTCCAGGCTACCACCGAAAATGATATCACCCCTGAAATCATCATCAGTACCAAATCGGGCAAGGGAGAAGTCATGATCAAGATTCAAGATAACGGCCCCGGTATTGAAGAAATTAATAAAATTTTTGATCCTTATTATACAACCAGAGAAAATGGTACTGGTCTGGGGCTTCCTCTGGCCAAAAAAATCATCCTTGATTCCGGAGGTGATATCTCGGTTACCAGTTCTGAAAAGGGAGCCGAAATTACTATCACGCTGCCTGTATACAAATGTTCAAGGAAGTAAATTGACCTTTACAATTATATTCTGTTATTATTAAGCAATCAGTTTCTTCTCAACCAGCAAAAAGAAACGGATCTTCGCAAAGCTTGGGTCCAATCAACCTGCAACCTTGATTTATGAGGTTTTTTATGGCTTACAAATTACCATCAGTTGCCCTTATATCTTTTTTGCTACTTGCAACTTCCACTTCTCTGGCCCAAACAAAACAAAAATCGCATAAACAGTTTTTCGAACTTGAACTCGTCGGAGGCATGAACGGGTGTTTTCTGGATTACTGTAAAGATTCCAGCCCTGATTTGGGAGGAGATATCACTTTGACTCAAACAATCAACAAGTATTATGGTTGGGCTTTATCCTTCCACTATGGTTCTTTGAAATTGGATGAAAGAGATTCAAGTTCATATTACAGTGTCAATATCAATGGTCGTCTCATCTATCCCATGGGCCCCGTCAGATTGTTTTCAACTCTTGGATTTGGCTACCAGACTTTGTTTATCGAAGGTAACACCAATGAAGATTATCCCTGGACAGATCTTCGCGCTACCGGTCCCAAATTTGACTTGGCTTTGGGAATCAAAGTAAATATTTTTAAAAATTTAAACTTGGGATTGATGGTCAGAATGACTGTACCAATCTGGAGCGAAGGCTGTTATCGAAATGACAACGAAAGAATATGCACCGAACCTCAAAATAAAATTATTGACCTCTCTTTCATGCCCTGGTTTGCCGGTGCAATTATAAGTTATTCGTTTAACTAGTTCCCATCCCAAAAAGGAAGGTCATCGCCTGAATGCGGAATTTTACCTCATCTGCTTTGTCGTAACTGCTTGAAATAGTGTCAACTTGTAGTTCCCAACAACCAGGTTCGAGGAAACTGTCCTTCTACTTCCTTGAACTTTTTCCATCTTATTCAATTCGGGGATAGACTTTTTTTATTTTATAATTACATTGCTTAGCAGTCGGCTTTTTATGCAACAGGAACTTAGGTTATTTTTCAATTATTTGATTCCGAAATAAAATCAACAATACTTTAACCTTTTTAACTCAAAAAGAGGACAAAATGGACACAACAGTTTGGTCATTTCTTGTTGTCGTAGTAATTATTTCATTAATTGGCTACTATGTACTCAAGAAATATTCAATCCACTATGCCAACAAAAAAACTGAAAAAATCATAAATAAATTTCTCAAGGAAAATGAGATAGATACAGAAAATAAATCTTTTGAGGAAATTGAAGAATCTTTAAAAGAAAATGAAGAAAAAAAGAAAACTGAAAATGAAGAATCAACAGAAACAAATAATAAAAATTAAATATGAATAAACTTTTCGGCTTTGCCACTTCAGAACCATCACTGACAGCCCACACTCTCTATCCCTACAGAAAACTGCTTAAAACCTCCAAAATGGAAGCTCCCTGTTCCTGGGGGATTGCTCTTAAAAAACCCCAGGAAGAAATTATTCTCAAAAGAAGACCCTCCCATTTTGAGGAGGTGGACATCTTCCCCATTATTGAACAAAATCAAATTTTCTGCGGACTAGCTCATCTTTCCAATACAATAAGAAAAAACATCAATAATACCATGCCTTTCAGGTATAAACCCTGGTATTTTTGCCTGCTGGCGAAGAGTGAACATCTCGATAAAATCAAAGAACTTATAGCTGGTTCTTTGCCCCAATTTTTAAAAAGAAATATCCAAGGCACCCTGGAGGAAGAATTTATTTTTCATCTCTTTCTCAGTTATCTTCATGATAGCCGGATAATTAATCAATATGATATATCAATCATCAAACTTTCTGAATCTCTTACCCAAACTTTTAGAACCTGGCAATTATTCATCGCCGATCTTGGACTGGTTAAACAATTTCCCGCAGTCATGATGGCGACCAACGGTAGTTTACTAATTTCCAGGGCCAGTGCCGATAAACTTGTTGGCTTTAAAATTATCAACGGAATTCGAAACATCTGTTCCTATTGTCGAGATCAGAAGCAAAAATTTGAAATCGACCAAAAGCATAAAGAAGTAAAATCTCTGTTCATCACGGCTGATCTTGACTCAAACCCTGAAAACATGGGGTTGAAAACACTTCCCAAAAATACAACCCTGCTTTATTACAAAAATAAAATACAAATTGTAAACGAATAATGACCTCCCTTCCCCTTATAATTACTGTCAATACGGTGCTTTTTTTTCTTTCGCTACTGGGGGCATATTACTTCCAGACCAAAACCTGGGTTTTATTCCTCTACCCTCTTGGTTTCAGTTTAGGCAACTATTTACTCCTTATCTTTAACAAAATAGTCAACAGAGGGAAATTGAGCAAAATTCCCTTCTCAACTTTAATGACAGCTATTGCTGGAACAGTGCTCTATTTTCTTTTGAGCAAATTTTTTCCTCCCATTACTCCTCCCGCACCGGATCCCTTTGTTCCTGATCCTCCCAAACCGGTTGATTGGCATACAATTGGAGCAACCACAATCCCCTTGAGCTTCTGGATTTATTCATTTTTGCAAGCAATCAATTATTTTGTCAGTACCCTGAAAGGTGCAAAAATCAAGTTAATAAATAATTTTATAGCTATTATTTCTATCATGCTGGGAACCTACGGCTTTAACATACTAATTCCCCTGAAAGACACCCTGTTTATTTTGATTATTGATTTGTTTCTTGTTTTTTCAGTTGCTTGGGCAAGTTATCTTATTCAGAAGCAAAAAGAAAATGGTGAAATTGTCAGGAATTAGCGTAGGCTTTGAATTCTTCAACCAGAAGGTCTACATTAATACCTGTTTCCAGATTATCCTTCAAAGCATCTGTCAATGCAAAAATAAACTCATTTACATCTTCATTCTTTTGCAATTTGGATAATAACCTGATTGATTCAGGTGAATCATCCAAAAGTTCTCTGAGTTTGTTCAAGTCAAGAGCACCTTCAAAATCAATAAAGAGATGGTCAAAAAAATATCTTGCTAATTTATCCACAATATTACTCCTGTTAAATTGAGACCAGCCATAAAAATTGACTGGGCTGAGATTTGATACGATTCAGAACAAAAAACACCTTTTATATCAAACACATGGGGCTAACTAGTTCCTGTCGCAAAAAGGAAGGTCATTGCCTGAAAGCGGAATTTTAACTCATCAGATTTGTCGTAACTTCTTGAAATAGTAGCAACTATATCAGCGAAGTTATTCCGTGCATCTGAGGCAAACTTCTTCACCAGCCAAACACACCACTTCTGGGATGGGAACTAACTAAACGATTAATGATCACTTGAATAATCACTTGCCGATATTTGATATTTTACATCAGGCATTCAAACATTACCTGCCTTAACCTACATCTAATAAATTATTTTTCAACTGAATTTTATTTTCTGTTTGGATAAAACACGTAAAAAACAAGTTGAAACAAAATAAAAGTTATCCGGAAAAATTAAACTTCAAATCAAATTCATCCAAGGCTTATTTCATATTTTTCAGAAACTGGTATAATGCTTAACATGAAAATAGGTCAAGTCCTTCTCGCAAGTTTCAGTTACTATCCTTCCCTTTCCAAACAGGGAAGGCTTTTGGAAAATATAGTCAAAGCCCTGACTCCCCGTTTCAAAGCCGATATTCTAACAGTTCGCAAAAAAGAATTGGGATATGTCGAAAAATATAAGAAAAATCGCGTCCTGCGAGTTCCCGTCGGCGGTTCCTATCTTGAACAGGTAGAAACCTACCAGCGTGCTCTCGACAGACAACTTGATTCAGATGAATATAACATTATCCACTTCCGCTCCAGTTGGGAAGGATATACCATATTCAAGAAAAAGCAGTATCTTGATGCAAAATTCATCTACGAACCTGCTATTTTTCCTCCTGAAGATGTTGACAAATCCATAGTGCGAAAATTTCTAAAATGCGAAAAAATATCTTTGAATTTAGCGGATATGATTCTGGTTCCCTCCAACGAAATCAAAGAAAAACTACATGAAAGCTATCCCGACAAAGCTGTAGAAGCAATAATTCCGGGTGTAAACATCGATATTTTTGACTGGGATATCACTACCGGTCTTTCCCATCTTGACATTGTGATCATGGACAATTTCGATTCACCAAAGCAACTTGGTTTTCTGCTCAAAACCCTTTCCATCGTCAATTCAACTCTGAAAGGACTGAAAGTTGGCCTTGTTGGCAATATTAAAAAAGAACTGGCTGAAGACTTTCTGAAAAAAATTAAACAACACAAACTGGAAAACAATATAAAATTTTTCGGTAAAAAAACAGATGACGAGCTGGCATTGCTGTTGAGCAGAGCCAACACTGCAGTTGTTCTACCCAAATTCAACCAGGCAATTACTCGCCTCTCTCTGTTTGTACCCACTTGTACCAGTCTTTTCGAATACATGGCCTGTGGTATTCCTGTAATCGCTCCAAGCATTCCCTTAATCCGTGAATTCAGCAATCAGGGCAATTTGGCTAATCTTTATGATGCCAAGAGTGTAAATTCTTTGGCTCAGGAACTGCTTATCAACCTGCAAAACATCTCATCTGCCAGAAAAAAAGCTAATCTTGCTTATGAAACTGTTCGCTCCAGATACACTTCTTCCTCCCTGCGTCGTACTTTGATTGAGGCGTATGCCAAACTTGTTCCCCCGGTCCAGTCCAAAAGTGAAGAGGAAGATTTTGAACTGCAATATAAATCAGGAGTCATAACCTATCAGGGACAGGAAACATCAAGTACTGGTCCCGGTTCAACTATTCCCCCTTCCCTATCCTCCGAAGACACCAAAGAAATTAAAGATTCAGATCTCGTTGAACTCGATGAAAAAAAACTGGAGTTTGAAGCTTCAGGACCATTACTGGGCTCCCGTTCTCAGCAGAAACATAACACTGATATCCCTGACACTTCTCCGGCAACTTCCCCTGATACTCCCTTGAAAAATAATTAAAAATGAAAGTTATTCGCTCCAAAGCCCACGATTGGCATCAACAGCTTCTTGTTGATATTGAAGATAGAGAGTTTTGCGATTAAAAGTGGCTGTAGTATAAACGGTGGCCAATCCGTTAATCAGTAATTGTGCCCCAAGATCCAGATCATTATCAGTACGCAGATAAGCAAGCATTCTGTCATAAACATCAAAACAATCAGTGGGTGGATTTTCGGAGCCACATCTGTCATCATCAAATTCCAAACCAACCCAATTGCCATTCTCCATGTGGTTTTCGGTAAATTCCATAGCTTCGACACCATAAGGATCTGCCGGAGTGCCATTATGGGCTATCTCAGGGCAATCAACCCCCATGAGACGGATTTTGATAAATTCATCGTTGTATAACACCCTTACCGTATCACCATCTGACACAGAAACAACCTTGGCGGGAAAATCCATGAATTCAGGGGGTTCAGCATTGGTGTTATTGGTGTTATTGGTGTTATTGGTGTTATTGGTTGTACTGAAATCATCGCACCCGGAAAACAACGCAAACACAAGAATGGAAAGGAATAGAAAAATTCTCATAAAGTAAAAATAGCATTAAAAATAATCTTTTCAACAAAAATTTAGTTGTCCACCTTAGAAAAAAATTCCAACAATTTTGCAGTTTATCTTGCAGACTACACTATTTTGATAGTAAAAACTATTTAGTTCCCATCCCAGAATGGGGGTTTTTGACTGAATGAGAAGTTTGCCTCAGATGCACGGAGTAACTGCGCCGACATAGTTGACACTATTTCAAGCAGTTACGACAAAGCAGATGAGGTGAAATTCCGCATTCAGGCGATGACCTTCCTTTTTGGGATGGGAACTACTTAAGCCCTGAGATTTCATTTTATCTTTTCAAACAATAAAAGAGGAAACCATGGCCATAAGCAATAAGAAACTCAGAATAATCAGAAAACTTGTACGCAGACAAATAATTTCATCTCTTCAAGCACTGCTTGATACTGTTGAACCGGCTGATTTGTCCGATATTCTTGATAAATTTACTCCCAATGAACAACGGATTATTATTACAGCTTTACATTTATCCGGAAAAGCTGGAGCCATCCTTACCGAAATGAGCAAACCGGATCTGGAAAATACCCTGGCGGGCCTTTCACCGGACATGCTGATTAAGATCATCTCTCAACTTCAGGCCAACGACGGAGTTTTTATTCTCCAACACCTTCCCCGGGACAGAGCTTTTAATGTTTTAGAGAAATTGCCTGAACAACAGGCTGAAAGAATTGAAGAAATCATGAAATACCCTCCTGAAACAGCGGGTTCTCTCATGAATACAACTTTCCAGATTTTCAATGAAAATCTTTCCATCAGCGAAGCATTGGAAAAGGTAAGAGAATGGACCAACAACAATGATGATCCCATCTATACCATCTATATAACAGATGAGTCTCAGCATCTCAGTGGCACCGCAAGCTTCAGAGAACTAGCTCTGGCAACTCCGGATAGTCAATTATTCGAGATAATGGATGTGGATCCCCTCACAGTCAAGGGTTGGGAAAGCAAAGAAAAAGCGGCAAACCTGATAGTAAAATATGATCTGGTCTCTCTGCCTGTGGTTGATGACAACTTCAGACTAATAGGAATTATCATGATCGACGACATGATTGACACCATCATGTCGTCATCGGAAGAAGCCTACCATATTCAAGGTATCACTCATGAAGATACTCTGGATACACCAGTAGGCAAAGCCATCAGAAGCAGAATTCCCTGGGTTTTTATCAATCTGTGCACTGCATTCATGGCTTCCAGCATTGTTGGACTTTTCGAATCTTCCATCCAGAAATATGTAGCGCTTGCCACCTTCATGCCTATAGTAGCAGGACTGGGAGGCAACAGCGGAAATCAGGCTTTGGGTGTCACCATTCGAGCCCTTGCACTGAAACAGATCGATAGAGCCAAAGCCATTCGAAATATTTTCAGGCAGATCACGGTTTCTTTTTCCATGGGTATGCTGACAGGCACAATTACCGGAATCATTGCCTATTTGCTCAAGGGGAATTTTACTCTGGGCATTGTCGTCCTTCTTGCCATGGTAATCAATCTTACCATAGCCGGTCTCATTGGCTCGGGCATTCCTCTGGTACTTAAAAAAGTTGGTCAGGATCCCGCCATGGGAGGTGCCATCTTGGTTACTGCAACTACAGACAGTCTTGGATTCCTGGCCTTTTTAGGCATAGCAACCCTGATGCTCGCTTGATCGGTTTCAGATAATTCACTTTTTAAAGGCAGGGATTAGTTTGAGAACAGAAGTTTGAGAATTTAAAAAACAGAGGGGGATATTCAGGTGGGAAAACAGGAAGTTTTTATTCTTCTACTTTGGCCAGTACATCGTCCTTATCAAGAACGATAAACTCATTTCCTCCATAGGAGAATTCAGTTCCTGAGAATTTATTAAAAATAACTTTGTCGCCTTTTTTGACCAATTTTTTGATCTCTTCACCGGTACCTACAGCTGAAACTATGCCCAACTGGGGTTTTTCTTTGGCGCTCTCAGGCAGAATGATTCCACCGACCTTTTTTTCTTCCTGTTCTTTAAGTTCGATTACTACTCTGTCATCAAAAGGATAAATATTCATTTTTACCTCCATGAAAATGGTTTAGGGATTATATTTCTGTTTATATTGTTACAACATTACACTCAGGTACCGACAAACAGACTTATTCCTGAGATGAGAATTAATTAATCACTCCTCACTCATTGTCAACATCAAGTCATTTTTTTTTAAGATAAAGTGAAAATATCCTGAGGGAAACCAGAACAGCGAGGGAAACGGTTGAATCAGGCCACTGAAAAAAAGTGAAGTTTGAGAAGGTTTCAATATCTGATAGCAACAGGCTGGTTTTGGAAACTTAATCATCATCCTTGAAGAAAATCATTTCATCTCCTTCCAGTTCTTTGAATAAAAGAGGATATTGAAATTGTTTTAATTTTGGATTCCAACGCAGTAATTTAAGTTCTCCGTCTTCATAAATGGCAAAAGTGAACTGGCGTGCCTGTTCCTGCAGTTTATCCCAAGGGCCGGGAAAAGGAATCCAGGTACCGGTATTCAGATATTCAACACCATTAAACAAGATCTTTTTTTCAGCTATATGAGTATGCCCCATGACTACTTTTTTAACCTTGAGCAAGGAGGAAATACGATGAGCTTTATCTCTTGCAATATCAATAAGGGGATCACGGTAATTTTCAATAGCCTTACCTATTTTCAAAAACAGATAGAACAATCCGACCACAGTAACCACCGCCAGAACGGAAATGAGAGAGGCCTTTCCAAAAATTGATCCTGCCAAAAAAGAAGAGAGGGAGGTGAAAATAAGAATCCAACTGAACATGGCAAGGAGTGAAAGGGCTACTGTCCAGACAACCCTTTTAATCACCGGCCTGAAAATTTCTTTGAAGATCTGATACATGGAGTGACCCAGTGGTATGGCTCTCAATTGATCGAGCTTTTTCAGTTCTTCAATTGAAAAACCATGATCCCGGGCATATTTATCCCTGTTTTTGACATGAGATTCAAAAACTTGCTGATAACGATCCCCGTAAAAAGTAACACTATTGCGTACAGCTCTGACGAAAAAAGGAAAATTAAGCCGAGTAACATTGATAAAATTCCAGATTGATGCCTTGCTGATAACCCCGATATACTGCAAAAATGATATTACATGAGTACGATAGGGATCGAGGGTACGGATAGGTGAATAAACATAGCGGGCGAAAAAACTGCCGATGGGATAATCAAGAAGTCGCTCCTTGCTTTCATAAGCTCCCTCCGGCAGCAAAGGAGTCAAATTTGCCGTAATTGCATTGGTCTTGTCATATTGATTTCCATGCTCCACATAAAGTTCACCATCTTCTTCCAGATGAAACCAGGGTTTGAAAATAAAATTATCACTTGCGAATTCAGTCGACGCACCAAGTTTCTTCAATTCTATCACTAAAGCCTTGTGGATTTCTTTTTTAACAGATGGCCAATAAACTTCAAGATCGTGATTGCCTCTCAGATAAACAATTTGATTACCTGCAGAAATAAACTTGGCCAAAGCTCGAAAAAACACTTTGTGCCCAGAAATAATTTTTCTGATCTTCCAGGCAGCTTTAGCCTGAGATGACCCCAGGCCATATTTTTTTTCACTCCTATTATAGTCAAAACCGCACTTTTTCGCTTCTTCCCGGGAAGGTATCTCAGTCACAGCAACAAAATCAAAGATATCTCCATTCAAAATCAAAGTATGATCAGATTTTTTCTTTTCACCGTATCTGATGAGATAATCTATAAAGGTTTCAAATTCGACATCATAAAAAAATTCTTCTTTTCTGCTGTATTCACCGGTTTGTTCATCAACTCCTGAACCCAGGTGAAGATCACTGACAATGGTTATCAACTTATTTTTATGCGAATTCATTATAATTTTTTTCCAAACTGGTTGTAAATTGTGGTATAAATGATTAATGTTTTATATGGGTTCTGTTTTATATGGATCCTGTTCAGGGTACGGGCACTGCAAAAGAACCTTGCCCCGGATAAGACGCTTGCAAGAATCGCAAAACCATATAAAACACAGCAGTTATAATTCTGTAATTTAACCATATTAAGTCATTTTAGCAATTTTTGCCATATTGCCTCAATTATTTTATAATTTAAACCAATTAACAAAGAGGCAACCTGAGCTTTCAACCTGAGCTTTAAGAAATAATCATGAAAAACAAAATCTATTTTCTGGTCTTTTTAGTTCAAAGTCTTGTATTTTCTTCCCTGTGGGCTTCTCCCAAAGCTGAAAAATCTGAATCATCAAAAAGTGATTCTCCAAAAGAAAAAATCAAAGAAAAAAAGGCACCCAAACCTGAAACTCTTATATTTTCTTTTTTCAACGACAAAACAACTTCAGATACCTTGAAATTCAGAGAAAAGCTTGTTTCTGCCCTCATGGAAAAAGAAAATATTAACTGGAAAACTATTTCACTTTCTTTGCCTTCCCCCGACATAGAGGCCATAGCAGAAGCCGTCAAACTTTACAAGCAAGGTGGAGCTGCCGGCATGGAAAATAAACTTGACGTCGGTCTGGAAAAAATCAGTCAAGCCATAGAAAAGTTTGAAGACAACCCCTATTCCCTGGCTACAGATACCGGCAAAGCCTTAAAACAATACAGAATAGCCCTTAAATATGGTGTTCTGTTTTCTTTCTTTTCCAGCAAACCTGACATTTCACGCAAATATCTCAAAAGCTATGCCAATCTCAAGCCTGATTCTCCGGCTAATAAATGGCCCAGCGAAATGAAAAAGATTTACGAAGCCATTTATAAACCAATTCAGGAAAGTGGTGAAGGCAAAATCACCATAGTCTCCCAACCTCCCGGAGCGGAAATCTATCTCAACTACAAAAAAGCAGGAACAACTCCCCTCACTATTGGTAAACAAAAACTTGGAACCAAAATCCTCTGTGCAGTAAAACCAGGTTACAAACCTTTAGTAAAAAAAGAAAATTATAATCCAACTAAAACCAAAAAGAAAAAAATTAAACTTTCCCTTGAGCCTGCTGGTGATAACCAGCTCAAACACCTGCTTCCGGCTGAAATGGAACTTGGACAAAAAGAGGCAGGTTCAAGTATTATGGCAGTTGCCAAGGATAGCAAGGTTCAAATGTTGTTGTTCCTTTATTTTGACACCAAAAATTCCCAAAAAACCAGTGTAACCGGGTTTATCTTTGATAAAAGGCTCAAAACCAGACTTAAAAAATATACGCTGGATTTCAATCCTGCCAGTCCGGATTCTCAAAAAATCAATAAATTCGTAACAGAATTATATAAAGATGTTCCTCTTGATGGTAAAATTCCCAAAAAAATTGAAGGGCCTGGATTATTCAGCAAAGCTTGGGACGGAATTACTTCGATATCGGAGAAAAAATATTTCTGGCACACAATGGGAGGAATTGGAGGAGCAATTGTCATCGGTGCTGTAACCACCATAATTTTGACAACCCAAAGCAGTTACCGCCCTCGTGGCGGACAACATATATTATTTAAATAATTGACACATTTTATAACTTATGACTACTTTTATTATTTTCAGTTAGTTCAACCATGAAATGACTGTGAAACGGAGGTTTTTATGAAACTACTCAAATTTGCACCAGGCCTGTTAATTTTCTCTTTTCTATTTGCTGCCTGTGGTGGAGACGAATCCTACGATGAAACTATTACTGTCAACCCGGTAAATCCTATTGGAACCATTGGTGGCGTAGTTTTTGACGGCACTACCGATTCACCTCTGTCCGATGTAGAAATTACTGCTATTGTCGGCGGGGAATCCTTTTCAACTGTGACTGATGAAAGTGGTATTTTTTCCATAAATGAAGTACCAGCAACCGGCAGTGCAGTTCTTCTTTATGAAAGTGAAGGCTACATCAAAGCCAGACAACAAGTGCAATTTTCAGAATCTGATTCTGATGTTTCTTACGAAAATCCTACAGCTACAGCCAACCCCCTTTGGCTTTTCAGTGCCAACGGTAGTTTCAGCATAAAATTACTTGACCCCGAAGGAAAACCTGTGCCTGAAGTTCCGGTTACCCTGGAAATGCATCCTTCTTATGTAATTCTTAATGAAAACGACAGCTTTGTTCAAGTGGGCAACGTTATCAGAGTAGCCAACAGCAACAACAACGGGCTGGTAGAATTTCTCGATCTTCCCGACAAAGCCCAGACCGGCCTTGATATCAATGCTCAGGTTACAGTCAATATTCCTGAAGTCGATCTCGACGACGATGGCATTCCCGATCTCAATTCCACCAATCGCACCTTCAATTATTCCAATTATCAAGGAACCTCCCCGGTGATCAACCTTAGCGAATCTCAAACAGGATCACTTTTTATTGAACACACTAATTTTTCATATCTCAATAATAATTATAAAGTACCAGGTACTTTTGAGGCCAATGATACAATCTACGTCAACTTTAACAGAGCTATAGACAGTGAGAATCTGAGCATCGTTCTTCTCAGCAATGAAATTAACGGCTCCTCCTGGCCCATAGAAGCAACAGTTGATGGTCAAATGATATCCTTTGATCTGCCCGGAGATATCGAACCTGGTAAAAAATATTATCTGTCGATTTTTGCAACCACTCCCGTTTACGGTTACGTATTCAGCAGAACTTCTCCCCTGTTCACAACACCGGATGCTGAACCTGCTATAGTCAGCATCACCAAAGATGATGCCCTTGATCCCAGCAGTCCATTAACTGTAACATTCAATCAATACATTGGAACAGGTACCTCTTACATTACAAGTCTAAGTGACCAAAATGGGGTTGTTTATTTCAGTTGGGATATCGACGAAAGCGGAACCGTCGGTGATGCACCTGGGGAAATTGGTTATGATACAACCAATATGAGTTTCAATTCTCTTGAAGAAAGCCCCGAATGGGTTACCTCATTATACCCGAGTGGCGAGCTTGGATTTTCCAAAAAATGGAGATTTACTCCCCAAGGTTCTGTCAACGCCGGAACTGAAGTACAATTCAAATTTGACATGGTTTCCAATTCCAATTATGTGGTCATTACTCCCGAAGGTAATTCCGTACCTCCACTTTCAGGCAACCTGCCATAAAGCGATTTTTATCGCTTCCAACCTGGCACTCTAGTAATATTCCAATTAAAGATCCAATCTTCAAATAATATTATTAATCCAACTTTTAATAAATAAAGGAATTTTATTATGGTTAATTATAAAGACTTAGGTTTAGTCAACAGCACAAAACTTTTCAAAGGAGCCATTGATGGCGGCTATGCTATCCCGGCCTATAATTTTAACAACATGGAACAACTTCAAGCCATAATTACTGCCTGTGTGGAAAGTGACTCACCGGTCATTCTCCAAGTCAGTAAAGGAGCACGCAACTATGCCAACCAGACAATGCTTACCCACATGGCCGAAGGAGCGGTAAATATGGCAAGGGAAATGGGATCTGATATCCCCATAGTTCTCCATCTCGATCATGGTGACAGTTTTGAATTATGCAAATCATGCATAGAAACCGGCTTCAGTTCAGTCATGTTGGACGGCTCCCACCTTCCTTTTGAGGAAAATATAGCCCTCACCAAAAAGGTTGTTGATTATGCTCATAAATACGAGGTCACTGTTGAAGGTGAATTGGGTGTACTGGCAGGAATTGAAGATGAGGTTGAAGCTGAAAAATCAAGTTACACTCAACCCGAAGAAGTAGAAGATTTTGTCAAAAGAACCGGTGTCGATTCACTGGCAATTTCCATTGGCACTTCTCACGGTGCATATAAATTCAAACTCAAAGAAGGAGAAGAAATTCCCCCATTGCGTTTTGACATTTTAAAAGAAATTGAGAAAAAAATACCTGGATTCGCTATTGTTCTGCACGGTTCCTCCTCGGTAATTCCCGAGTATGTTAAAACCATCAATACTTATGGTGGAAACTTGGAAGGTGCTGTGGGTATCCCGGAAGAACAACTACGCAAAGCAACAAAATCAGCTGTCTGCAAAATAAATATTGATTCTGATGGCAGACTTGCCATGACTGCCAAAATCAGAGAAGTTTTGGCCAAAAAACCGGAAATATTTGATCCACGCAAATATCTCGGCCCCGCCCGAGAACTGTTGAAAGAACTTTATATTCACAAAAACAAAAAGGTACTCGGCAGTGCCGGACACGGCAAAGAACTCTCCTGATTTCCATCCAACCAATATCTACTTTTGCAACGACAATTTTTTCAAATTATAACCAGGGTAATTAATTGTAATTTCCCGCAGAATTTCCTTCATTTTTTCCGGTTTATTCTTCAATTGTGCCAGGAGGGCCAGTGCCTCCAGCACAGCAGGATAATTACGCTTTAGTAATTTTTTTTCTTTCAAATTTTGTAAAATACTGGAAGCTTTTTCCAGTTCACCTTTAAACAAATAGGTCACGCCAGTTTGCAGCAAAGCTGGTTCCTTGGCGTCATATTGCCAAGATAATTTCAGCAATTGCAAAGATTCCTGGTAACGTCCGGCGTTGCGTGCAATTATTCCCTTGATCAGCAATTTAAAACCTTTCATCTCATGATTGACAAATTCCCCCGCACATTCAAGATCTTTTGCGGATTCAACCACCTTCCCCTCCAAAGCACGTGCATAAGCAAGATAAAGTCTCATCTTTCCATCATTTTTATTTTTTCCTGTCAAGTAAAGGAAAGTTGATTTAGCTTTTTCCGGATATCCGAGACTCAGATAAGCAAGACCCAAATTGAACAAGGCCGGTATAAAGGCGGGATTGAGCATAAGAGCAGCCTTCAGGTGACCCACTGCTTTGCCCGAAGCTCCCTTTTCAAGAAACAAAGCTCCCAAATTAGCCTGAGCTTCAATGATATCGGGATTTAAGCTAATTGCTTTCAAAAATAGAACTCTGGCCTGAACATAATCATTTTTTTTCAAAGCCAATACCCCGAGACTGTTATAAGCTTGGGAGCTCTTTTTATTGAACTCCAAAGCTTTAATGAAGTGAAGCCGAGCCAGTTCATACTCTTCATTTTTCAGAGCCGAAGCTCCCAGATCCAATTCTTTTTTATAACGAGTATTGGCAATTTGACTATGGGTTGAACAAGAAGAAAGATACAATAAAATAAGCAGCAAATTTTTAAACATGGTTTCCTCAACAATTTTGGTGTTTTGAAAAATAAACAAACAAGTACATATATTTTCGAAAAAAACCCGCTGCAAATCTCTTTTTTTTTTATTTTTTTTAAATTTCTTTATAATTTTTCTTGTTTGAAGTAAATAACTTCTTGATTATCTTTTGTAAATCATCAAATGAATCAATAGTCAATTCTTTCATCCCAACCAGGGAAGAATCTATACTTTTAACCAAAACTTCCTGGGCCAGAGTCACTGTATAATCCACAAGACCTTTCATGTCGATCTCCATTTCATCCAAACCGTTTCTATTTTCCCAGGTTATCTGAACAAAATTGCCTATCGCCCTCAACATCGCAGGCAAAATTACCGGTTCCACAAAACGCAGAGCATGTTTGGCTATTCCCAGAGGTTCCTCTTTGTCTTTTTGTCGCTTGTACTGTTTGAAGTGATCTTTATTATCAACAAACTTTATTTTGAATTTTTCTTCACCATTTTCATTCTCATACAGAATAATCAATAGATTTTCAGTGATATAACCCCAAATACCAAGAATAAAAATGTTTATGCCTGCTTCTTCGGGTCGCAGATCGGGAATAAAATCCGTATCCAGAAAAAAACGTAACACCAACACGAAAAAAACAACCAATTTTTCGGATAATTCGGGATATTTCCGCAAATAAAAACTGTATTCCGTCTTACTGAGATCTTCAAGACTGAAATGGGTAATCTTTTTGGAACTTGGCTTGAGATAATCGGCCTTTTCCTGAACTGTACAGAAGGTAGTTTTATAGGAGTTCCACTTGTAAACCGTGTCCTCATATCTGATTCCTCCCACCAAATCATATTGAAGCACAAATCCATAAATTTTATTGAGAAATATTTTTTTTGCCTTTCCTGCCAATTTATTGGATATCTTTGACTTCCAACCTTTTTTCTCAAGATAAAAATCAATCCGGGAATTTCTCCTTACCGGAAATTTAATATCGGCAAATTGATAGATGAGATATTCGGCAAATTTCAGGGAAGTCTTGCCCATGACAGGATTGAGGTAGCCTACCATATTTTCCAGGATATATCGGGGATAGCCATGATGATAATTGAAAATATCCATAAAAAGTTCTCTGATAAATTTATTGGAAAAAAGTTTTTTCTCTTTTTCGGACATTAAAGCCCTGAATTCACTGGAGGCAATTTTAATGAATTCAATGTTGCTTCTGTTGATTCGTTGAATTTCTTCGATATTGTAATTGGGAGCAGGCAAATAATAGTTTAATTCTGCCAGTAAAAAATTATCTCCTCCATGGCGTACAAAACAATCGTTAATCAAATTGCGAGCTTCCTCCCAATTAAGCCCGGGATGCCTTTCTCCTCCCAACCAGCGGATAGTATCCCTGACACCCACTGTAAATCTGGCATCAAAAAATTCCCGCAATTTATCTGAGGTTTTTGCATCAAGAGGAGTAGCTCTGATTTCTTCCATTTTTTGCTTGAATTCGGAAGCACAGGAAGGAGGATCTTCAATATATCTGTCTTCCCGATACAGATCGTAAATTGTATATCTTTTTTCTTTTCGTATATTTTTGATCAGAAAAATAGCATTTTCACCTTTGAAATCTTCCAACTCAACTTTTTTTTGGAGGTATTGAACCAGAAAATCAGATAAATCCGGCAAAAACAAACGCCCCCTTTTACCATGAAAAAAATAAGGGATTTCACGAGCAGCCTCCAAGGAGTCATCTTTGGTCTTGCGCCAGGTGGGGAACAAACTGTAACCAATGGAACCGAATACTTCTGATACATCAGAACGAGCAATATTAACGGGTTTGGAAGTACCCAAACGCATGGCAAAATTATCTGTTCGTCCTATTTTGAGCAAAAAACGATTGCAAAAATACCTGGTAAACCTTTCTATTCTCTTTTTATCACTTGCATCCAGTTCTCTGTCTTCAGCTTCTTTGTGCCATTGTTCAATTATTGCGGCAAAACGTCCGGGAGCCACAGAAAAAATTTGGGTGTGTGAGCCGGGATCCTTGCCTGGCTTGAGAGAATATACAGATTTATAAATTCCATTCATTATTGCAAATGAGTTTAAATCATCATAGGTTTTTATCATTATATATCACCATAGGTTTATCCAAAGGTTCAAAGTAAAACTTAATTTGACTTCCGGAGGCTTTCTAATATTGAAGGTTTATTCGGCCAACTGCAATTGCAAATTTAACTGTAATCAAGTTGACACCTTTTTTCATGAACTGATTATATTGAAGTATACCGAATAAGTACATAAGAAATCAATTCTTCTTCCCGGCAGAGTTTAAGATTATGCTGGTTTATGAATGAATTTTATGAAATAAATGTGGACATGGACAAGAAAAACTACTCCTTTTCAGCCTGGTATCCCAAAGATCTGATTAAGATCCTGATTTTTTACACATTAATTGTCATCCTTAATTTGGTGGTCTATAAAATTTCTCTGTTTCTCAACAGACCGGCTCATCAATTAACTGATCTTCCTTCTAAATTTGTTTTTCTTTCTCCCCTGGCAACTTTTTCTCTTTATTGTCTTCAAGCAGCAAGTTTCCTGCTCTTTGCCAGCTTTTCCATCTACATCTTGAGAATACCCAAACTCAACATTTCTCGCTATCTCATGGGAATCATCCTGCTTTTCTCCCTTCCTGTCTTTGCCCTCAACGGCATTGTGCTGCCTACTCATAAATCAGGTTACTATCTTTGGATCTATGTAGGCATAATCTCCCTTCTGATTATCGGAATTCTTACATTTTGGCTTTTCTACAAAAACAAAACGCTTAAATTCAGAAAAAAATTATTCTGGCTCCTCTTTATTTCTCCCGCCACCTTGTTGATAATCGCCAGAATATTCAGTGGATTCCATGGAGCAATTCCATTTTCTGACGCAATCTCCAATAATCTTATCAAATTCGGCAACTATATATTCTTGTATCAACCTCTGTTCTGGTACCATCTACTTTATGACAAACAGGAAAAGTTGCCCTTCAAGGCCCTTGTTCCATCTTTTTTTGCAACTTTGATCATAATCTTCCTTTTTGCCAATAAATACGAAATAATGAATACAATATGGTTCAGCGGATTTCGCCTCACCCTGCCCTTGGGTAAAATGCCGGAACTTATCTATTTTATTTAACTTTGGGCCGGTTTTGCCGTGATTCTCAAAAGTTTGCTTTCCCCCAACAAATGGTCCCGAGCTTTTTCAGTATTATTAATTCTTTACTTTCTACTTGGCTATTCACCTTTTACGGAATTGGAAATTCTACCCATTGTGCTGCTTTTTCTCCTGACAACAATTACTTTGGAAATGCTTAAATTTAAAACTCCCAACCTTGAAAAGAAACAAATTCAATTAGATACTTTGCAGAAGAACTTTCCAGATTTCGATAAAAAAACAGAAAAAACAGGCTTTTTCAAATACTTAACTATTTTCACCGGCACTGTTGACAACAAAAAAATCAATTTTGTCTGCAAACACAACAAAAAGGGGAAAATCTCTTCCTACCTCATCTATTTTGGCAATCCCCAAACCAAAGATCCAGACTGGATAGCAACCTCATTGGCATTGGTTCCCCTGAAACGTCATCTTTTCCCTAGTCTGCCCCAAGTCGTCTCCTCAAATTCCAAACTCAAGCAATCCAGTTATGCCATCTGGGATCGAAATTTCTTTACGGATGAAATGCTTGATGCCCAAATCAATGACTTCATCAATAAAAATCTGACGGGGGAAATTAGAATCTGGTGGGGGACGGGTTTAATCTGGGAATCTATTTATAAACCCGATTCTATTGAACGCATCAATAAAATTATTGTAATTTTGAATAAAATGGTTGAAAAAACCAATCTCGATCTTATTTGAATTTAGGGCGGGAAACAAGGAGATACTAATCCATAGCCTTGACATAATCTTCTTCCATGAGCATTAGAAGAATTTCGTAGGTATCAAGATCTGAATAGGGGGAACGATCAAGAATAACTTGGATTGAGCCGTAATTATGAATGAGTTGAATTACATCAAGCTGCTCATCAGTCAGTTTTTTAAGAGGAGGTTTGATTGGACTGGAAAGGGTAAAATATGCATCTTCTGCAGGTAGGTCACTTTTAAGGCGATTGATCTCGTCGATCATTCTCATCCCTTCCATGAGCAAGCCTTCAGTGCTTTCGGAAATTTCGTTGAGAAATTCTGCATCATCAGGTGGGAGCAGATCGAAGGTTCCACTTACCCAGTTAAGTACTCGGTAAAAAGCTTTGGTGGGGTCGATGTCGTAATTGTTGTTGATAGAGCAAAAATAGATTTTACCATCTCTCAAATAGATTTTGGCTTCATTTTCTTCACTGAAAATATTGAGTACACCTGATTTTCGGGAAGTTGATAAAAGCTGGAGAAGGTCGGGAAGGGGAATTTCGTCGATAGAACCGGACATGTGGCGGGTAATGGACATGGTGGCTCTTCTGGAATCAGTTTCGTCCATACCTTCGTCGGGACTTCCCATTCCAGATTGGGAAGCATCGTCAACTACCAGTTTCAACACAGAAGTACCTATGAGAATTCTGTCTCCTTCTTTAAGTTCCACAGGTTTGGAATCTACTCTTTCTCCATTAACAAAAGTGCCATTTGTTGATCCGAGGTCTTTGATGAGAATTCTTCCGCCATGAGTGGTTATCTTTGTATGCTGCCTGGATACCATATCTTCTACCAGAACCATATCACCATCGGTAGCTCTGCCAATAATGATTTCCCTGTCATCTTTCAGTTTGAACTGTCCGCCCTGATATTTGCCAGAAATAAATCTCAATGCATAATCACTCATATTTGAACACCAAAAAAACTAAACGTCTGTAATAATATTTTTAACTTGTGAAAATCTCTAATTCAGTTTTTATATATTTGATAAAAATTTACTGTCAACTAAAAACTTTACAGTGTAACTGCTGAAAAAATTGAGGTTAATCAGATATTTCAACAGAACCAAGAACTATAAACACAAAGAGAGAGTTTTCACAAATACTTTGCAATAAAAATGGTCTGTTTTGCAATAGCCACGATACTAGCAGATAATTATCTTTCACACAAATAAAACAAATACTTTGATAGGAAAAATAACCAGTCTAAAATACCCCAATCAGCCACGAATGCAACCAATAGTTTATTTTTATCCGAAGCCGGCCGTTTTCGGGAAGAATATCGCTTTTTCCTGCTTTAAAGCACTTTTAAACCAGAATATTCCCGATTACACACTATCGTTCTGGGACGGAAACTCTATAGTTTATAACCTTATTCAGCTTGATTTATTTCAGCAATAAGATAATCTCTGGAATAGGAGCTAAATAGTTTCATTATCCTGAAATACCAAAGTTTTTTCAATCCAATATACCTGGACAGAGGTTTGACAATGCCAATCAAAAAAATGATCGCCAATATTCTGCAGGAGCCTTCCAATAGAATTATTTTTAAAGAAATCAAAACCATCGGTCAGAATATTCTTGAAAAACAAGAACAAAATATCATTCCCGATTTTGCCTGGGAAGTTGTGGGGGTCAAACCTGATTCCCCCCTCAGCAACTTCGATTGCGTAGGAGAAAAAGAATATTATTATTTCAAAAAATGTATCAATGCCTCCCTGCTTCGCAAAGAAGGCAAGCTCGACGACGCGGCCAAACTGCTTATGGAAGCCAAATGGGATTTTGACGGCTGGGCCCTGGCTCATTATCTTCTGGGTCTTATCTATCTTGAAAAAGCACAATACAAAGATGCATACACTCAATTCAAACAAGCGGCCAAACTTGAACCATTCAATCATCTTCCCATGGCTATAATGAGAGAAATCGCCAATTATATTATTCTTCACCGTTGAAGGTAAAAATGTTCAAGTTTATCGATATTCATTCTCACACACTTCCAGGTATTGACGACGGAATGGAGTCACTGGAAGACACATTGAAAGCATATAAATACATGGCCAAACTGGGGTTTGAAGACATAATATGTACCCCCCACCAGAAGGAATTTTCCCTCAATCCCGCCTTGGCTACAATTAAAAACGTATTTGACGTCGTGGAAGAAGAAAATGAAACCTCAATAAAACTTCACTTGGGAACTGAAAACTTTCTCGACAGCCAATTCTTGCGAAGACTCAATACAAAACAAATTCCAACCTTGGCAGATTCTAACTATTTTCTCTTTGAACTCCCTTTTTCCTACCCTGTCCCCAATCTCGAAAAAATAATCTTTCAAATGTCTTTACAAGGATACAAGCCTGTTCTGGCTCATATTGAACGTTACGAATGGCTCGATCACAAAATGCTCAAAAAGCTTTCCCACAGCTGCCTCTATCAACTCAATATCACCAGTACCATGAAACAATTTGTCCCCAAGTCTTTCTATAAAAAAGCCAGAAAATATCTCGACAAGGATCTGGTCGATATTTTTGCTACTGACATGCATTCTCTCCACCTGATCAGAAAAGTGGAGAAATCTCTCAAATGGGTAGAAAAACATTTTGGCAAGGAGTTCTTGAAACTCCGCTTTTATGAAACTCCTCTGAAAATTATCCAAGCAATACAAGTTCAAGAATCCGCTGATGCCTTCCCGAAATAAGTTCAAATACAAAACTATTGCCCTCTCTCTTATCCTGGGAGTTATCTTTCTCTATCTCTCGGTAAAAGATCTTCATTGGAAACAGGTAAAAGCATCATTTTCTCTTTTTAATGCAAAAGCTGTTTTCTTCTTTTTCTTTTTACAATTACTCATGATTTTCTTCAGGGGCGGACGCTGGTATTTTCTGGTCAAACAATTGCAAGGACCGGATAGAAATTTTATCCAAACCTTCAAGGCCTCAATTACCGGCTTTGCCGCTATTCTCATTTTTCCCTTTCGCCTCGGTGAATTCATTCGCCCCCTCCTGCTGGCATCCCCCAAACACACCGGCCGACCCAGAAAAAGTTTTAGTTCCTTGTTCGGCACCATAATCGTAGAAAGAATTACTGACGGTCTGCTGATCTCTACTCTGCTCATCCTTACTTTTTTCTGGTATATAAAGCCTGATACTATTTGGCTTCTGTATATTTCTCTCATTGCCGCATTTTTTTTTCTTCTGGCCCTTACCATCCTTTTCCTGAGCATCTTTTTTCCGGCTCAAAGTCTTGAATTAATAAAAAAATATACACTTATGAATTATCTTTCCCAAAAATCAATTCTGCTGCAAAGGGCCTCTTCAAAATTCAGTCGTATCTACCATGGTATTTTGCAAGGTTTTTCAACTGTTAAAAATCCCCGACAGTTTACTGTGTTTTTGTTGATGACCTTTGCTTACTGGACGGTGAACTGGCTGAGTATCTATTATCTCGCCCAAATGTTCAGGTTGAATCTCCCTCCCGCAGGCGCATTCTTTGTGCTTGGATTCAGTGTTATTGGGATTTTCATTCCTTCTCCCCCCGGCCATATCGGCAATTTTGAATATTTTGCCCTGCTGGGTCTCTCCATCTGTATTGCCCCTTCCAAATTGCAAGGAGCAGGTATTGTTTTTGTCTTTTCTCTACATCTGTTCCAGTTACTTGCTTATTTGGCCGGAGGTCTGACCGGACTATTGGCAAAAAGCTACAAACTGCCTGATAACTAGTTCCCTGATTTCAGTACCTTTTTAGTCGCTGCCATTGCCAATAAAAAGATAAAAACGACAGGAAAAGGTAAATTTTTGTTGCCAACAGTTGTCCTGCAACCATCGGAATCTTTTTTTCTGTAGCAACGGCGACTATCATCAACAGGAAAAAGAGTATTCCTGCCTTCCTTGTCCAATTCACTCAACCAGTTGTTGCGCGCAGAGGAAAAAGGATACATGATTGAATCGGTTATGCGAGGATCAAGATTTTCCTCTGTACAATAAGGCAAAAGGGGATCGATGAAATCATCTTCAAGATTGCAGGTATGATCCAAGCCTGCAAGGTGACCGATTTCATGCATCAAAACCGTTGACAACCAGGATGCATCAAGAGATTGTGGCATAACTTCTTGATAATTTATTAAAATATCAGCATCAATTATCAAGCCGTCGTCTTTATAGCCAGGTTCATCATAATAGGTGATCACTGTGATGGCATCGGCCTGTTCACCCCAACTCCAACCATCCCTGACAAAACGAATTTCGCTGATCTCTCTGCCGGTTAACTCATAACCCCAACTTTCACTTTCAACTTGTTGAATCGTAAACTCAAGACTGCTTTCCTCCGGATTTGTCCATTTCTCCTTGACTACTTGCAAAATCTCCAAGAGGGGTTCCAAAAGAGGTTCTTCCTGCCACAGGTAGAGATGAATACAATGCAGAGCCCAGTGCAAGGGTACTCCTGAAGAATTTTTCATGTAAACGGGAAGGGGAAGTGAATTTTTGTGATTATTGGTGGGAGCAGGATAAAAAGGTCTCAGAAAAACCAGTTTATTTTCATAGTTTATCAGCCTGGTTACAAACTGATATTTTTGACCTCGGACCGGAAGAGGAAAACGGCTTATTCTCGTGACAATACCCTCCTCAATAAAACCACCCGGCATAGTGAATGAAAAATCAACAGTGGAACCATTGTCCGCTTGCTCAATCTCAACAACAATCCGAGAAACAGGTAATTTGATCCCGGGAACCGGCTCAACAAAATAACTGGTTTCAACCTCTCTGACAACCCCGGTAAAGCCAAATTCGGGCAAACTTGAAGTTGAAGAAGAGAAAGGTTTGAAAATTTGAAGGAAAACAAAGATGTAAAAAAACATGATTCAGTCCGGAAGGATGATATTGAGAAACAACCTTTGCTTATGTTTTAGTATGGATAAAAAAAAACCGATACCTCTCCGCCCGATGTCGTCAGGGGGGCAACGAACATGGGAGCGACTGAAGCATCGGTTTAAGTATAAATCTTGTTAAGATTGAACCTCAAATTACGACTGACATGAAATAGTATAGTATTTATTCAATCACAAATCAAGTCAACCTTAATAGTTTTTTTAGTAAGAACCAACTTCTCCCTCAACCCCCATTCTGGGATGGAACCAAGTAGTTCTAAGTAGATGCCTCTAATTTTTCTTGTTTTATTGAACAAATTGCAGTATGTATTCAGTGGAAACTTGATTTTCTTCTCGAAAATCATAATATCTCATTTTGCCAGACCCTGCAGGTGATACACCAATCAAACTACAACTATCTTGATTATGGCCAACAAACTCAATAATGCCAAAAAATTTGGATTTGAAATAAAGATCAAAGTCAATAACACTCTTATCCAATCAGGCTGGTTTACCAAAAAATGCATAAATGCCGGTGACAGCCACCTTTTTCCCCTGCTTTTTCCCCTGCCTGAAACTCAAAAGAGTAATCCACGCAATTCACAGGAAATAAATCAGATAAAAAACAAAGGAATTAAACTGCGTTCCTGTTTTTCCACCAAAACCGGAAACAAAATCTATTCATTCGGTTTTCCCCTGATCAGAAAATCATCCTCCGGCAATTATAAATTGAGAATTCTAAAAAAAATGAAAGCCGTTGTTGATGGTGAAACCTTTAACAACAAGACAGGGGATTATCTTGATATTACTCTGGAACCTCTGGCTCAGGGAATAATCTACGGCAAAAACGAGTGGACCCTTGAATTCAAGTGGATTTATTATAAATCTCATCGGTTTGAAAAGAATCCGGTTGTAACTCCATTTTTTGGTCAGGCTCTTATTTATTCCTTCATTCTGGTATTTGGCCTGCTTTATCTTGGTTTTCTCGAAAAAAAAGATCTTGAAATTGATTTTGATCATACCAGTCACTCCAAAAGACTGGTGAAATATGAAAAAAGAAAAAAGAAAAAAGAAAAAAAAACCATAATCGAAGAAGAAATCGAAGAAGCCAAAAAGAAGCCTGTGCTTAAAACAGCTTTGCTCAATCGCAAAATTCAGCGTAAAACCAAAAAAATAACAACTCCTAAAAAGATAAAACTTAAATTTCTTTTTGATAAAAACAAGAATAATTCCCCCATCAATAAAGAAAATACTCCAGGCAGCAAAGATTCAGATCTGGACCAGGATCAGGAAGGTGATGGTGAAGATGCAGGGGAAACTGACAATCAAAAAAGCAGCGGACTTGCCAATGCCAGCAATGCTGGTAACACCGGGCTACCTGCTTCAACTCCAAGTTTTGATGTAAAATCTCCTTCCAAAAAAGCGGTAAAAGCTCCACCGCGTATCAAAGTGCGTCCGAAACGTAAATTCTTCCCGGCAATCAGTTACCCGGAATCAGCAAAATATCTCGGAATTGAAGGAAAAGTCAAACTGATGCTTTTTATCAATAAAAAAGGCAATATATATAAAGTTAAAGTTCTCACCAAGTTGCATCCAATGTTGGATCGAGCAGCAGTTGCAGGAGCCAAAAAAGCAAAATACAAACCTGCCCTGGATCAATATGGCAAACCCATCAAATCAAAATCGATTATTTCTATCCGTTTTAAAATTGAAGAAGAAGAATTTTAGTTTTTCCTTTTAAAAGAATTGATTCTGGCCTGAAGATTATCAAGGATCTGAAATGAATTGCGCAAGGTGGAAGAAGATTTGGCTACCTGGCGTGATTGATTGATCAGAGTATATAATTCTTTGTACCCCATTTTTAATTTATATTCATAATTTTCCAATTTTTTATTGTATTTATCGATTTGTTTTTCAAATTTTTCTTCTTCCTGATTATACTCTTCACTGACCTTTTTCAACCTGTTTTCCAATTCATTCAACTGAAAAAGGATGTCGTTGCGTTCTTCTGATTGCCGCGGATCTTCAGCAAGGGTTTTGTATTCGAGATTCAGAGAGATAATAGCGTGTCTGAGAGTTGCAGTCCGTTCTCTGGAAATAACCTCAAGTTCATCCAATCTGCTTCTGGTAAAAGTTTTTTTGCTGATATAATTGTAATATTTCTCTTTAATTTCTAATACATTTGCCAAAATTTTGGTAATTTGGGAAGAACCGATTTTTCTATCTCTCAGATGTTCAGATATTTCCATAACAGTTTGATTAAACTGATTTTTAAGATATTCAAGATTGTTTTTATTGGAACTTCCGGTAATTCTGGAGCGGATTTTGTAGTAAGGAATTGGATTTATGCTTTCTGTTCCTTTAACTTCTTTAAGAACAGTCTCATAAATTTCGTACATCTCCCGGGCACTGGAAAAACGATCGTCGGGATTTTTTTCCATGGCCTTGAAAACAAGTTCCTCCAGCAATCCGGGAACTTCTCTGAATTCACTCAGAGCCGGAGGTTTTTCTTTTTTGTGGGACATGAGAACTCTGAACAGGGGCCCGGTAAAAGGATGCTTACCGGTGAAAATCTCGTAGGTCAGAACCCCCAGAGCATAAAGATCTACCCGGTGGTCAATTTTTTTGGAAGCAATTTGCTCCGGGGCCATGGATTCGGGAGTTCCGTAAATCTGGCCGTCGGAAGTAATTTTTTGCAAATCGAGAGCATTGGAAATTATTTTAGCCAGACCGAAATCAAGGACTTTGACAACTTCTCCCCTTCTCCCTTTTTTGAGGATAATATTATCAGATTTAAGATCTCTGTGAATAACACCTTTTTCATGGGCATAATCCAGAGCATCTGATACCTGCAACAACAACCGCAGTCCCCTTTTGAGAGCCATGGGACCGTCTTGTTTGAGCACCTTGCAAAGACTTGTACCGGGAATATACTCCATAACAATATAAAACCTGCCATCAACCAATTGATCGAAATCTGAAATATAAACTACATTGGGATGTTCCAATCTGCTGGCAGCTCTGGCTTCCCGCTTGAATCTTTCGACAATAACCGGATCTTTGCGCATTTCGGAGCGAAGAATTTTGACGGCAAAAATCCGTTCGAGTACCTCATGACGTGCCTTGTAAACCGAGCCCATTCCTCCGTGGCCAATTTTTTTGACCAGCGTTAACTTGTCACCCAGTTTTTTGCCTTCGAGAAAGTTCTTTCTGCTGTCCATAACACTTGTCTGTCCCCGGCTGTAAAATCTACCGGATTAATTTACTTTATCTGCTCCATGATACTTCCAATTGTGAAACCACCGCCCGATTTTCATTGGGATAACTGTGCAGAGAATTGAGCTGCATCAGTTTGCTGTTGACAACAAACCCTACCCCGGTAAAAGGATTTCCAACTGAAGAAAAATGGTAGGAAAGCTCGTGAGATTTGGCTAAATTGCCATACACATCCTCACCCTCTTTTAATTGCATGTTCCGAATTTCTGATTTGAAGGAGAAGTCGTCGATATCAGTTTGATAATTTACCAGATTAGAGTTTTGAAGATCCATTTGATTGATCTGTTTGAAACCATGGCTGGAACTTAAACTGCTGCAGGCAAGAATCTGGATGAGCGTGTGGTTTTGAAAACTCAATACAGCTGCATGACTGGTGGCCAGAATAAAAACATCAATTTTGAACAAGGGTGAGAAATCCCATTGTTTATTTTTGACTATTTTGAGGGGTTCTATTAATTTTTCCGTGAAAGGAAGCTTACCGGTCAGGATCGTTTCTTCAAGATACCTGCTGTAATGGTGTTTGGTTAAAATCATAAAAGCGATTATATAACTTTAATCACTCCTTGTGAATTCAAAAAATAAATCCTTCCTGGCTTTTCTTGTTTTTCAATCCTCGGTTCTGATTTTGCACCGGATGTTGCTAAAAACCTGTTTTGAAATTCAGTTCAAATTCCGTGCTTCAGAAAGATTCAGTCTGTTTTGAACCAGATAAAATGGCGCAATTTCAGCACCTTGAAGAAAAATCGAACGCAGACTGTGCCAGTTTGGAAGTTGCTCCAGAATTCTACTTCGACACTTTTCTCCGATATTTACCAGGGCCAGTTCTTTCAAGGCAGGTAATTTTTTCGGCAGATCAACGTTCAGTGAACCAGGCTCCGGATTGAAAAGCTTCAAAACTTCAAGCTTTGAATAATTTTGAATAAGTGACATTGTTTTTTTGTTTATTCTGCCCAAATTCAATTCTAGATAATAGCAGCTTTTGCTCAACGTATTGTGTAATTCGGTTGAAAAACCAGATTTTGTCAATTTACTTCCCGGACTTGAAATCCGTAAATATTTGAGGATATTATTTTGAGGAAGTTTCCAATTCTGCATGGACGAAGTAAACAAGTAAAGGCGACGCAATAATTTTTGCCGGGCAATCCAATTCCAGGTCTTTGCATCGATCTGATCTGAAATAATTCCCAAAGAATTCAGTTGAAAAAACCGGGGCAAACTGCTGGTATTTATCTCAGATAATTCAAGATCTTTTATTTTATTATTGTTCAAAACACCCAAATCAACCGAAATCTTTTTAATGAATTTTTGGGTAAGAGATAATGATTTCAGTTGACTCAAATTTTTGAAGGAAACAACCAGCTCCTGGGAAATATTGCCACTCCAGCCGATTCTTTCCAAATTATCAGGCAGCTTCAGTGCGGGAGAACTTTCATTGACCGGAATCTCAATTTCCAGAAATTGCAATCGCGGAGTTGTATCCAGTAAACTCTGCAAAGCCCCGGGAGCAAAAGTCATTCCCTTGAAAATCAACTTTCTCAATTTATTTCCAACAAAGGGGAAATCGAGAGAAGAACGTCGAATAGATCTGCTTTGCAGACTGAATTCGACAAGAGAATCAGGAAAAGAGATCCTGGATAGTTTCCCCGGCTCTCCAGTAATCCTCAAAGTCTTGAAATTGGTTGTGAGAATAAAGGATTGCAAAACTTCGGCAGCAGTCAGGGATTTTCCGGGTTCAACCAGTAAATCAAGATAACTCAGCCTCGGGAAACTAAATTCAACTTGCGGCCGGGAAGTTGCTATTAACGACAAAATTTCCAAATTTTCAAATTCAGTCAGCAATCGAGTTTCAAAACAAGGATTTACTATCAGCAATCCTTTCAGTTTATCTACCAGAGGCAATATTTCCCGGAGTTGATTATGATCAAAAACTGCAAGATACAAACTTTTTTTGTTTTTGAGATATGAAACAGCCTTTTTGGTTTCTCCCGGATCCAGAACAGACAGATCAAAGGACTTGATCTTTGAATTCATCAAAATAGCCCGAGCCTTCAAAGGAATCATTCCCAACCCTCTGTTTTCGGTAACGGCCAAAACTGCATCCTGCTTGATTTCATAACTCCACCTTTCTCCAAAATGGTTGGGAAAGATAAAATTTCCCTGTCTTTCCAATGGAACTGCAGATTTAATCAGTTCTCTTTTTTCCAGGGGGCCGGAAGCCGGATTTTGAAGAAGCTTTCCCCTGTGAACAATAAAATCTGAGCTATCCGGAATACAAACGAGATCTCCAGTCGGACACAGCTTCTTTTGCAAAGAGGGATATAAATCTGGCAATGAGTTATTTTTTTTTACTGAAAGGATTTTCGGGAGATCTCCAATCTCAAATTTTTCTTCAGTTTTATGCTTGTCACAACCACAATTCAACAGGTGAATCAGTAAAATAATTGGAATAAATTTTTTTTTCATGATGTTTCCTTTCTGGAAAAGAAGTTGTTTTCAGGAATTTGCTTCTTTCCCAAAGTTCAAACTTGTAAATGGGTAAAAATGAAATTAAAAAAATAAAACTTGCCTATATTTTCGAATTTATTTTTTTAAAATCTCCATTTTTTTTATTTTTTTTTGAAATATATGTTTTTTTCTTTGGGACGAAGCAGTTTACTACTTGAAAATAAAATAAATATTATTAGAATACCGGCTTTGAGAGCTATTTTTGATTGAATCCACTTGCTTCCTTTGCAATTTACGTTGAAGGGCTGGAATTTCAATCTTTACAATCATAATTTCAACAACCCGGGAGCCCAGGTTGAGCAGTCGGGTCAAATGGCCCTAAAGCTTCAATACCAGCAGGCTCAAGAGGATATTATGGGATTTTTTTCAAGTTTATTTAACAAGGAAGAGCGTCATCAAAGAGCTTTTGCTAAAAATTTAAGAAAAACACTCAATAAAAACTCCCAACCAGACGAAAGACAAGCAGCCATGCACTATCTTCGCAATGATGGCTCCCCCGAAGCTATCTACGGTCTGCTGAAAAGATTTACCATCACAGCCCAAGGCAAAGGCGGAGCCGTGGTGGATGAAGAAGAAAAAGAGTGGGTAACCAGGGTTATCCTTCAATTTGACAGGGAAGCTCTGCCTCAACTCAAAAAATTCATTTTCTCCAAAGAGGGTCCCTCAGTAAATCCGGTTCATTCCATTTCTCAGGCTTTGCAATTGATCAAGCAAATTGTCAACGGAGACAAAGATTACATTTATGAGCTTTTTAAAGAACTCATCAAGGACAATCCTCCCGGTTATGAGCGCGATCCCATCCGTAAAGAAGAAATTCTCAACTTTCTCAACGACTGGGATGATCCCCGCATGGCCAAATTAATTGCCCCCTACCTCGAAGATATGAACGAAACCATCAGATTTCTCACCGTTGACTGTCTATTCAATTCCAACAACGAAGATACCAGCCGAGAAGAACTCCTCAAACTGTTTTTGCCGGAAAAAGATGAAAGTCTGCGCATCAAAAACAGGATTATCCATGGCTTTGCTGAAAACGAGTGGAGCATAAAGGGCTATCGCTCCTACATAGAGCCTAATCTTCCTTCCGATGAATACAGAATCATCCGAGGTGACACAATTCAGAAACTGGACAAATAGAAAGAGAAAATCATGAAAAGTTATCCCATGACCCCGCAAGGATATAAAAGACTCAAAGAAGAGCTTCACAATCTGAAACATGTTGAAGTCCTCAAAAACATAAAAGACATTGAAGAAGCCAGAGCCCACGGAGATCTCAGCGAAAATGCAGAATATCATGCTGCCAAAGAACGACAAGGTAAACTTGCCGGTCGAATTGCCCACCTTGAAAATAAAATTGCCAGAGCTGAAGTCATCAATCCATCTTTGATCAAAAGCGACCGCATTCAATTCGGAGCAAATGTCACCCTTGAAAACATGGAAACCGAAGAAATAATTACTTACCAACTTCTGGGTGAAGAAGAATCCGATCCAGAAAATGGAAAAATCTCTATCGGGTCTCCCCTTGCCAGAGTTTTAATCGGCAAAGAAGTTGATGACGATGTTGAACTTAGAACTTCCAAAGGAATTCGCGAATATGCAATTCTGGAAATAGAGTACAAATAATGTTGAAATATTTACTTATTATATTTTTTACTGTAAGTTTTACCATAGCCTGTGAACAACAGGAAAACGACAGATGCGAAATCAATGACGACTGTGAAAGTCCATTAATTTGCTGCATACCTCAAGACGGATCAGAAGGCACCTGTCAATACGAAGAAAATTGCTCAATTGAAAAGAAAAATTTTTCTGATGAAAATAATTTTTACTAAAATCCTGTTCTTTTTATTTCTGATTGGTTGCGGTTGTTCTCAAACCAGTGGCGACACCTGCAAAGTCAACCAGGATTGTGAAGATCCTCTGATTTGCTGTTACCAGGCAATCAATGCAGAATCCGGTCATTGTACCGAAGCTGACAATTGCAACACAGATGCCGGAACAATTGATGTTTCGGAAGATCAGGAATCGGATATTCCGTCAGAGTAAGACCAAATGAATAATCTTTCTGCCAAATTCAAAATATCCCATCCGGGAAGTTGGGTTGCAATTATTTTTGTCGCCTTCCTGCTTACCATAGTTTCCGGTTGTCAGGAACCCATGGGAACTTCCATTGAAAACGGTTGCAGGGACAATCTTGACTGCCCCCTGCCCGAAAGGCAGAAATGTCTAGTTGAATTGGGAGTATGTGTCGGCCATACCTCAGAACTAGGTTCCACCGATGGCAGTATTGAGGACTCCGATGAACAAACCCAAGCCGATTATTAAAGGTTCAAGTTTTATTAAAACATAATAAATATTGAGCCTGTACCTGAATAATTGCAATAATATTTCACCGGCTGCTTTCAAGGCAAGCAGTCTTCATATAATTTTCTGGTGCTGTTGATGGCAGATCTTTGCCATTTCCCTGCCCAACTTGTGCTCGGGAGCGAAGGCACTCCAAATCGAATTCATTTCACCGGCCAGGCCAGAATTTTCTTCTCATATTATAGCTGACAGGTAAAAAAGAAAGGTTCGCATAAAATGCTAAACTGGCTCTATAGCCTTTTTTCCAATGATCTTGCAATCGATCTGGGAACAGCTACCACCCTAACCTTTGTCAAAGGCAAGGGCATTGTTTCACATGAACCCTCGATTGTTGCCATCCAAAATACAGCTCATGGCGGAAAAAGAATTCTCAATGTAGGAAGAAAAGCAAAAGAAATGCTCGGTCGCACTCCGGGCAATATTCAGGCTGTTCGCCCCATGAAAGACGGAGTTATAGCCGATTTCGACATTACCGAAGCCATGTTACGTTATTTTATCGCCCAGGCTCATCAACACCGAACCCTGGTCAAACCCAGAATTATCATCTGCGTACCTGCCGGGATTACCGAAGTTGAAAAACGAGCTGTTAAAGATTCAGCACTGGCTGCGGGAGCACGTGAAGTACACATGATCGAAGAACCAATGGCTGCTGCTATTGGAGCGGGTCTGCCAATTACTCAGCCCTCAGGCAACATGATCGTTGACATAGGAGGTGGCACTACCGAAGTCGCCGTTATTTCCCTTTCCGGAATTGTTTTCGCTAAATCTTTGAGAATCGGCGGCAACAAACTGGATGATGCCATCATCAGTTACCTCAAAAAAGAAAAAAATCTCCTGGTTGGAGAACAAACGGCAGAAGCCATTAAAATTAAAATAGGAACAGCATATAAACAGGATAAAGTCGAACAAATGGAGATTCGCGGAAGAGATCTCATTGAAGGCATTCCTAAAATGCTCACCATCACATCTACTGATATATATGAAGCATTACAGAAACCTCTTTCCAGCATTGTAAATACGGTTAAAGAGGTTCTGGAACAAACTCCTCCCGAACTCAGTTCAGATATTATGGAACATGGGATTGTACTTACCGGAGGGGGAGCCTTGCTGAAAAATCTCGACACCCTGCTGAAAGAAGAAACCGGGCTACCAGTTTCAGTTTCAGACAATCCTGAATATGCAGTAGTTATTGGTACAGGCCGTGCTCTTGAAGATAGTAATCTGCTTAAGGAAGTTACTCTCGAACATAGATCCTGAGCCCGATCTTCTACAATTGTTTATTCCCCGCTCAAGGATATCCTGTTAAATTGATTGGGATATTCAAAAATGTGTTTTATCTGTGCTGTGGAATAAATACTGTAAATTTCATACCAATTTGAAAGGCCACTTAGACCAATGCTTCTTTCCAGAAGATCAAAAGAGATAATACTCAGTATTTTTTTGCTGGCACTGCCGGTAATCTTTCTCTTTTCCAACATAAAAGAACCTCAAAACATCAATTCTTTTGACCGTTTTATTCTGAGAGTTTCCAGCCCTGTTCAGCATGCCTCGGTTTTTATCTACCGCTGGGTTCACAATATCTGGCTCAACTATATCTATCTGGTCAACCTCAAAGAAGAAAATAACGATTTAAGACTTAAAAACGGTATTCTCAAAGCCAACAACGACATACTGGTAATCTGGGCAAAGAGAGGCAAGGAGGTTGAAAAACTCCTGGGCTTCAAAGAATCTTCCACCTCCGAGATGGTAGCTGCGCGCATTATCAGCAAATCACTCTCTCCCTACTACAGAGTAGTCAAATTAAGACTTGACCGGGGCAAAGGCAAAATCAAACCCAATGATCCGGTAGTCATCCCCGAAGGTATTGTAGGCAAAATCCACCGTGTCTACGGTGATTACGCCGATGTACTGCTGGCTGTCGATCCCAGAGTCAAAATACCGGTTATTGTCAAGAGAATCGGTAGTGAAGCCCTCTTGGTCGGACTGGGAGATGAAAAAAAATATACGGCCAAATTAACCTACCTAAAAAAACAAGATGAGGTTAAAATTGGTGATGTTGTAGTTACAAGTGGACTTGGCGGAGTTGAAGGAGTTCGATACCCCCCGGATCTTCCAGTTGGGAAAATCACCAAAATCAACCGCAGCAAAGTGCGTAAATTTCAAAGTGCCATCCTTGAAGCTACAGTTGATTTTTCCAATTTGGACAAGGTACTGGTAGTTATCACACCGCCACCTCCCAAAGAAAAAAATATACCAACTTTGGAAAAAGAGAAAAAGCTTCCTCGAGTCGGACAACGTCCCTATTAACTTCCAGGTTTTCAACTTAATTTTTTCAATTTTAAGGCGAAAACCTTGTTATAATATAATTTTCAGACAAACATTAATTCAGGCACACAATGAACAGAGTTCTAGCAATCTTCCTTCTGGCAGTATTCACCTTGTTAATTGAACCACTGCTTCTGGAAATCATCCCCTTCCTCGGAACAACCTCCCCCGAATTTGCCCTGATTGCAATTTTATATATTGCCCATGGAGTTAAAGGAAGTCTGGCTCGGGGAGCAGCCGCATCTTTAGGACTGGGATATCTGATGGATCTGTATACCGGAGCTCCCATCGGTATGCACGCCTTTGTTTTTGTACTTCTATACTTTTTTGCTCGCTTGATTTCAGCCAAAATCTACGGAATAAGTCTAATCACCCAAGCTCTTTTCGGAGCAGTTTTTTCTGTAATTTGCGGTTTGATTATCATCTCCCTGGAAAAGTGGCTCAATCCGGTACATCATTCTTGGACTCTGCTTGAATATATTCCCAAACAAGCTCTTGTCACCGGATTGTTTTCGCCTATCTATTTCTACATAATCTGGAAACTGGATCGTCTCGTCAGTTATGAAGCATCTCCTGAAGGAGTTTTCAAATGAGAAGTCAACTACTTTCAGACAGTGGCGAAATCGGCAAAAAGTACAATTATGCCCGTCTTTTCATCATAATCTGTTTTTTGATTCTGGTGGGTCGGCTCATTCAGTTGCAAATTGTTTACGGCAATGAATACCGTCAACTTTCAAAAGATAATTTTCTACAGAAAAGAACCCTCGATGCCTCTCGGGGTATTATCACCGGCCAAAAAGGAGTTGTTCTGGCAAAAAACAGAATTGCCTTCAGTGTTTATATTACTCCCCAATTTTTTGATGAAAAAGCTTTTGAATTTCTCACCAGCCTTCTGGAACTAAACCAGGCTGATGTAGACTACATAAAGCAGAAAATTCTGCTGGCAGAGGGACGCAAACGCGAATATTCACTGCTTGCTCTCAGAGATATTCCCAAAGAATGGGTAATGATCATCGAAAGTAATTACGATCAATTGCCCGGAGTAAACATCATTTCTCAGGAAAAACGCTTTTACCCCAGAGGGCTTCTGGCGTCCCATGTGGTGGGATATGTAGGAGAAGTAAACAGAGAGGATATCGAAAAATACAAAGAAATGGATTACCGTGCCCGAGACTGGAAAGGTAAATACGGCATTGAAAAGAAGTCCGAAAAACATCTCAGAGGAAAAAAAGGATTTGTCTGGCGGGTGCTTGACGCCAACGGACAAGTCAAAACCACCGACTCAGCTTTGCGTTGGCTACCCCAACCCTGGAAAAAAGATCCGGTTTCCGGACATAACATCAAATTGACCCTAGATACCAGAATGCAAAGGGCCCTGGAGCGCAGTTTCAAAAATTACGAATCAGGAGCTGCCGTTATTCTCAACGTCAACAACGGCAAAATTCTTGCCTATCTTTCCAAACCGGCCTTCGATCCCAATGAAATGTCAGGCAAACTCAGTGCATCGCGAGCTCATGAGATCTACAGCAGTCCTCTTAATCCCATGCTGGATAAAGTCTCCCAGGGAACTTATTTTCCCGGCTCCACCTACAAAATTATTCCTGCCATCGCCGCCCTGGAAGAAAAGTTGATCGCGGACGAAGAATACCATCTGTGCAAAGGCTGGTATGAATTTGGTCGTAATTCATCCTTTCGCTGTTCCCATGCCCATGGCCTCATGAATATACACAGCGCTGTTGTTTCGTCTTGCAACGTGTTTTTCTTCATGCTCTCAGAAAGAGTGGGTATGGACAGAATGTCAAGATACGCTCATCTCATGGGATTCGGCACCACTACCGGACTCAGTCTCAATGGGGAAAAAGCGGGTTTCATCCCAACCAAACAATGGTATGCTCAAAAATTCCAGGAAGGATTCCGCATTGGTCACACCCTGAACTCGGCCATCGGACAGGGCAATGTCAAAGTAAGTGTGCTGCAGCTGGCAATGGTTTACGCACTTTTGGCAAACAAAGGCCATCTATACCAACCTCAGATCATACAGAAAATTACTGATGGACAAGGTGTGGTTATCAAAGATTTTAAGCCCATCGTCAAAAGAAAGATCAATCTCAAGATGCAAACCTACGATTTCATGATTGATTCTTTAAGGGGAGTTGTTAATGATCCTTCTGGTACCGCCTATAAATCCTCCCTGCACAATCTCAAAATTGCAGGTAAAACCGGTACCGCCCAGGTCAGAGCTATGGCCAGAGATGACGAAGATCCCCAAGTTTCGCGCTGGAGATTTCAGGATCATGCCTGGTTTGCCAGCTTTGCACCTTATGATAAGCCCGAAATTGCAGTTGTGGTTCTGGTTGAACACGGAGGTTTTGCCTCCAAAGCAGCTGTACCCCTGGCCATGAAAATTTACCAAACCTACTTTGAAATGAATAACAATTAACCCGGAGTTTGATTTTGTCTCAAAACTATGGAAAGTTTTACCTCAGAATAGACTGGACCCTGCTTTTGCTGCTGATCTCCATAACAGGACTGGGTCTGCTCAATCTGTACAGTGCCAGCGCCAATGTAAAATCACCCATGTTTACTCAACAAATCTATTGGATTTTTATCGGGTTTTCGTCCTTTCTCATCACTGCCACCATTGACTACAGAATTTACAAAAAATACGCCTATCTCATCTATGTCCTGGGAATAATATCCCTCATTCTGGTTTTGATTGTAGGAATGGCCAAACACGGCTCCAAAAGATGGCTGATTATCGGTCCCATGATTCTTCAACCTTCAGAACTCATGAAAATTGCGGTTATTTTTGCCCTGGCTCGCCAGGTTGATGCTGCTCCCCCCAAAACAGATGCAGGCAGAACTCTGAAAGAGTTGATCTGGCCTGTAGTTATTATCTCGGTTCCCTTCCTGCTCATCATGATTCAACCTGATTTAGGTACAGGTTTATTAATTCTGCTCATCTTTTTCTCCATTTTTTTCCTGCTGCGGTTGCGCTTGAGATCCATCATCACTCTGGCCAGTTCTCTGATCATTCTGATGCCCCTCATCTGGACCTTTGTTCTCAAAGGCTACCAAAAAGACAGAATTCTCACCTTTCTCGATCCATCAATTGATCCCATTGGCGAAGGCTGGCATTATCGCCAATCCATCTTTGCTATCGGTTCCGGTAAATTCTTCGGCAAAGGATTCTTATCCGGAACCCAGAGTAAATTCCACTTTCTTCCTGCCCAATGGTCTGACTTTCCTTTTTCAGTATGGGCTGAAGAATGGGGATTTCTTGGTTCAACCGTCCTTATAGGGCTTTACATGTGGCTTGTTCTAATGTGTATTTCCATAGCCAAGAACTCCAGAGATCGTTTTGCCTCTGTTATTTCCATCGGAGTCGGCGCCCTCTTTTTTTGGCATGTCATCATCAATATCGGCATGGTCATGGGACTTTTGCCCATTGTTGGAGTTACCCTGCCTCTGTTCAGCCACGGGGGTTCCTCCATGCTCACCTTCATGATAGCTGCCGGCCTCATCATGAGTATTTCCTCCCGTAAACATTCCTTTGAATAACAGCACCATGCTTCCCTAAACCTCACACCCGACAGTTTCAGTTTCCCTGTAAATTCTTATTAGCCCCTGCAGCTTTTTGAAAGGTTGGAGAAGATGCTTATTCTTCTTCGGCGAGTCTTTTCTGGACGATGCGGGAAATAGTGGAAGCGTGCCAATGATTACGGCCGCGGGTATTTTTGAAACCCTGTTTGGTGAGAACTTTGGCTATTTCATTGTAGCTCATTCCCTGCTGGTACAGATCGAAAATCTGATCTCTGATGAAATCTGGAACCTTGTAGCGTTCGGTATTGACATTCATCTGATGCAGGATAGCTCGCACTGTTCCCTGGTACCATTGGCGGTTACGTGCGGTGGGCACTCCCTCTTCGGTAAGCTTTTGGGCGATACTCAGAAGGGTATCCCCGCTCTGATACATTTTTTTGATTCTGATGCGAACATCGTTATCGACTTCGTAGGTTCCTGTTGGTCTTCCTCTTTTGGGATCTTCTGACATTTTATACTCCAAATACATGTTAAAATTACATTTTGCAATTGAGATGGTTAAACTCAATCCAAAACTAAAAACGGTTGTGGATTAATATTACTTACTCTTTAATATTGTATATTTATACAGAAAAATATGTCAACCTTTTATTAAAAAAATTCTGATTTTTTTATTAAATCTAGTATTTTGGGATTATGAACCTTCCTCATTTCCTTGTTTTATGTAACTAGTACTAGCGATCTTAAATTCGCGACCTAATTATTTTAAAAGCCAAATATCCAGGGTAATTCTTCCATTGCTTGCTTAACAAGTTTTTCAGGAAG
>JAWLEA010000109.1:0-11731 GCA_041686345.1 Polyangia bacterium
AGCATCAGCATGAGAAGAAGCATGTGCGACTGGGACAGGGATTTCCGAATAAAATTGTTTAAGTCATTTCTGACTTAACCTTTCTTGCGATTGCCCTGCAGGTTTAGGGGTTTGGGGTTTAGAAAATTCTTTTCTATTTTTTGGTTTTATGTAAAAAATATGGTTGTACTTTGTTTTTTATTATGATTTTAGGATTAGGATGTCTCACTTTGATTTCGGGTTTTACCTGAGAAAGTTTAAAATGAAGAAGCGAACTGTTTTATTATCTGGTTTTTTTGTTTTTTTGCTGGGACATTTTTTTCCCGGTTCATCCGGGGCTGAAGATAAAACGCTGGATAATGTTCTCAAGCGTTTTACCCCTCATCTTTCCGGCCATGCTTTGTTGGGAGCAGTTAAACAGGGAGATTTGAATACCACTCTCGAAAACGCCCAGGGTCAAAGCTATGATAAATATTATCATTTTAATGGTCTGGTAAACTTTGGTTCTACCTTTAAGATTGCCGATGATATCTACTTTGGTCATATGTTGCACGCAGGAAGCGGGGGTGACTATCTGGGGTTCAAAGCTGACGATAAAGTTGTGATAACTGATTTGTATTTTCAGTTTGATAATTTCCTTTTGAAGAACCTCTCCTTGACGGCCGGGTCTTATGATATTCCTTTTGGTGAAATGACCTGGTATCTCACTAATAACGCCTATTCCATCAAGAATCCCTTTGTAGCAAATTCTCTTTTTTATTCCATGTTGGGGGGAAACCCTGTTGGCACTACCAACACGGTGGGTCTGAAGGCAGAATATAAAACTAAAAACTGGGGGCTTTTGTTCAATTTATCCAATGGGGCTCAGGCAGGGGCTTCCAATGAAGACGGCAATTTTGCCTTGATCGGTAAAGTTGATCTTCATACTGCCAAGTTTTACAAGCTCAGCATCAGTGGTATTCATTCTGATCAGAGACAATCGAGGTTGGTTACGGGAGATGTGAGCGAAAGACTGAACATGAATAACAAGATATCCGGGGGCCTGTTGGATTTGCACCTGGATTTCAAGTGGCGACCGGTGAAATTGTCTTTTAAGGGATACGGCGGTATGTTCAGGATTGAAGATATGAAAACTGCCAGCACTTTTTACACCGGCATGGCTCAGATTAAAGCAACCCTCTGGGAAAAAACATATTTCGCCTTGCGAGCTTCTTTCTGGCTGCCCGATGACAGCGATGGCGACGGCCTGGGAATTTCCACCAGTCCTTATTGTGTCGGCCACAGTTGTATCTGGCCCTCATTAATAAATGAGTCTGACATTTCTTCCCCGGTTATGGATCAGAGAGTTGTGCGCTGGCAAGCTGCAGCGGGATACTGGGTGAAAGATAATCTAAAAGTAAAACTGTCCGGGTTTGTTGATCAATATCAATATAATAAATTCAAGCACAATTTCTATTCTCTCCTCCTGTCCACCACCTTCACCTATTAATATCAAAACGGCCCGAGGGCACGCGAGCTTGCCCTACGTTTCGGTGTTGGATTATTTGACAGTGGTGGTTGGTTAAAAACGGGAGGGCCCGGGAATTTGCGGTGTTGGTGGATTTGACACTGGTGAATTTGTGGTTGTGGTTTTGCGGGGCAGGTTTTTGAAAGGATTTGTTTTTATGGAGAGGCTATTTTGAAAGTGAATGCGCTAGAATGAATAAGTTGCGCTTAATCCAATGAAAATGAAGTTTAGATCAGCAGTGTCACCTTCTTCATCTTCTTCGCTCCACATGTTATATTGGTAATACAATTGACAACCGGCAGTAACTTTTGGCATAATTGAATATTCAACTCCTCCACCTACTTTAACAAACACACCGCTATCATCTGCTGTTATGGTGTTGCCCAAAACTTCCATTTCTAATTCTCCTTGGGCATATCCCAAAGCACCTAAACCATAAGCTCTTAATTTAGGCATAATTGGGTGATAATATCTGCCTTCACCAGAAAAAGACATTGCGTAATAGGAAGCATCGTCTACATCTGGAGACAGCATTTGATATGTGAAATTAGCACCAACTGCAATGTTTTGATTTATATTGTAAAAACCGGCTAAACTAAATCCAACAGAACCATCAATGTCGTCACAATCTCCTTGACACAAACCATATCCCAAATCTATTTCAACAAAACCCATGGAATATGCTGCTCCATCTGATTGGGCTGGTTGATCTGATTGGGCTGTTCCATCTGATTGGGCTGATTCATCTGATTGGGCTGCCCCACCTGTATATTCTTGAGCGAAAATTAGATTTGAAAATAAGAAAGTTGATACTAAGGTCATTAAAAACATTGTTCTTTTTAACATTTGAGTTTCCTTTATAATTTGGGGTTAATAAAAAATGAACTATTTTATTCCCATCCCAAAATAGAAGGTCATCGTTTAACAACAGAATCTGGCTATGTTTGCGCAGCTCCTCCGCGCATCTGAAGCCAGCTTCTTCCCTTAATAAAATAACCCTAATTTGGAATGGGAACGACTTGTTGAACTTTTGTTCTGAAGATGAGTATTATTTTATTTGTTTTTATTGTCAAGGTTCATTTTTTTAATTTTTATTTAGTTCCCATCCCAGAAGTGGTTGTGGGTTCAAAACGGGATAGCCCGGGAGCTTGCGGGAGGGCACAGGACCCTCTCCTACTTGAGGGGTTTTATTTGGTTGCGGTTTAGGTGGAGGAAGGGTTCGGGATGGGTGATGTCTCCATAGCAGACTTCGGCTGCTGCTTTGCAACTTCCGAGGCATTGGTCTTCGAGTTGGCAACCTGAGCAAAGTTGGGGGCGGGCTTTGGTGAATTCGTTCATTTTGGTGGAAGCGGCCATTTTTGCAAAAGTTGAGTCAAACAGATTGCCGAGGATGGTGGGAGTATGATTACAAGGACGAAGATTACCCAAGGGATCGAGGGTGTAATAAGCAGTGGAGGTGCCAGCGGCACAAAACCCGAAACCTACATTGGGAAAAGCTTTCGTATCAATGAGACATGGAGGCATGGCAATGGAAGCTCCAATGGCCAGGCCATATTCTGAACACATGTTTTGGGCGTAAGCCAGATCTTCATGCAGAGTTTCCAGAGAGGGCATCAGTTTTTCAGGTTGCCGGTGGTATTGGCCGCCGCCATTATAGCGATTGTAAAGAAAAGAGCGGGCACCCAGAGCAATTCCCAGATCCAGGGCATCTTTAAAGTGACCCCGGTTGATGCGGGTGGAAACAAAAACAAAGGCGACGTCCTGTTCCAGCTCGGCCAATTCGGCGGCGGCCTGAACAACCTTGTCGAAACTACCGGCTTTGCCAGCCATTTGATCGTGGGTTTTGGCTACCGAGGAGTTGAGAGGCAGTTCAAACATTGCAACTCCTGCCTGCACCAAAGATTCAATCCGTTGGCGGGTGAGCAGAGTTCCGTTGGTTATGAGAGCTACCTGACAATCAAGATCGACGGCAGTTCTGACAAGTTCTTCCAGATCTTCGCGGCAACAGGGCTCTCCTCCGGAAAAGGTGAAATCGGAGCAGCCGGTCTCTTGCACCGCTTTACGAATCAGCGCCTTGGCCTGGGCCGTTGATAATTGCTGGCGAGAATAATCGACCCCGTCTTTCCAGACGTTGTAACATTGCAGGCAAGCGAGATTGCAGGCGGGAGTAACTTCGTAAATAACGGATTCCAAGGGAAAAGAAGGTGGGGATTTGAAAATTCTGTGTATTTTCCGGAGAAACTTCATGAGCTTAATTAACTTTACCAAACAAAACGGCCGGCAGACTTTTCAACTCTCAGAATAGCAGACTTTTGCCAACCGGAAGAAAAGCCTGACCGGTGTACTTTAAGGGATACTCGGGAATTATTTTTTCAATTTGCCCAAAATTGGTACTCCCAGTGTTTTTTCGATATGCTTGAGGTTGTATGCGTTGATCAACTCGGCTTTGAGCAGAGCCCTGACAGCTTTGCGCACCTTGAGCCGGTATTCGCGTTTGAAGGTGGGAACCTCGGAAAGCTTGACCACCTGGTTGCCATCGGCTGACAGAGTAACCGGTTGAGATGAATTGAGGAGTGCTTTGAATTTTTTCAGTTTTTTCTGATCAGGGGTACCCGAGCCGGAGCCTCCCATCAAACCTCTATGATTGGGGGATTTTTTGATGATTTTTTGTTTTTTGAGTATGGTCAGAACGGTTCTGGTATTGGGATAAAAAGGCAATGTGGTGAGATGGAAGGTAACATCGTTAACCAATTGTCGGGCCGGGGAAAAGTTGATGATTTGGCAATTGATGGCCTTTTCCAGTTGGGTTACGATGGAACTGGGAAGCTCGCCGTTTTTGTAGAGCAATCTCACCTGCCGCTTGATTTTACGTTGATAGTTTCTGACTTCTTTATCAGAAGCGTTGCATCGTTTGCTTTTCCCGGCTATTTTTTGAGCCTGCTCAACACTTAGAACGCCAGCTTTGACTTTTTTGTCCAAAAGTTTTTTCTGCAATTGCACCAGCTCGGCACTGCGCTCTTGGATTGGGGAAACCATCCTGTCGTAACAACTCACTCTGATGGAATTTTTCAAAATTCCCAATTCATGCAGGATTTTATGCAGATTGGGATTAATACCGGGATCACGCCAATCATGATTGAAAGAAGCATTTTTGAAAATTTTTCTGACCCGGAGCTTCATTTTGGAAAGATCAGGAGTTTTTTGGAAAGAAAACGAAGAAGATGATAAATTATTACCGGTAGAAACTTTTTGTTTGTCGCTTTTTTTCGAATTACCAGACGAAGAACTGGTTTTTTGGGAATTTCCTGATATTTCGGGTTTGGTAGCGTTGTTGCCGCTAGCATTGCCACCGGGTTTACAGCCGAAGATCACGGCAAAAAAAGCCACTGCAAACCAGAATTTGCCTTTGAGCCCTTTATTGCAGGAACGTCGCGGCTGTTTGTTGCGAGCAACATAAAAAAGCGCCGTAAACAGGGCGATGATAAAAAGCGGAATTAAAACTATTTTTTCCACAAAATAACCTCCAGTTGCAAAAGAATTGAAAATTGGAAATTGATTGTACAATTTTAGACTAAATAATGTCAAATGTTTTAGACAGGGCTGTTTAGATAGTTCCCGTTCCAAAAAGAAAGGTCATCATCTGGAAACGGAAATTTAATTAATCTGCTTTGTCGTAACTTCTTGAAATAGTATCTACTATGTCTGCGAAGTTACTCCGCGCATCTTAATCAAATTTCTTCCCCAGCTAATAACCCCCATTCTGGAACGGGAACTAGATAAATTCTGTGTTCTTCCCCGGATAAAATTAAGACTCGACAACCCCTTTCCGAAAAGATATTATTTTTCAGACTCATACGGTCAAGCAAATTTTATCAAACACAAGAAAATTTTATTCCAAATAAGGCTGTACACATGGAATTTTGTCGTAACTTCTTGAAATAATATCTACTATGTCCGCGAAGTTTCACTGCACCTCTTAATCCAAACTTCTTACTCAGCCAATAACCCCTATTTTGGGCTGGGAACTGTCCAGTTCCCAGCAGGTGATTTTTGCTAATTTAAAACTCATTGTTTGCTTTTTTGCAAATCGGTATTATGCTGTATTACAATTAAAGTACAATTAAAGTACAGTTCAGAAACTTATTAACTATCTTATCCGAAAGAGGTTAACAATGAAAAATCTTATTCTTATCTTAACTTTTGTCAGTCTTGTTTTTGCTGCTTGTGAAGACGATGAATCCAATAACAACAATGTTAATAATGTTAACAATGTTAATAATACTAACAACACTAACAATAACAATGACTTCGAAATAGTTTTATCCGACACCGGTTGCAAAATGGGTGGGGTTAAAGCCCTCAGTGATTTCAGCCTCAGCGGATTTGAATGTATTTATTACAACTACGACGGCACAGATCTTACTTTAGTGCATGTCAACAGAGTTCTCAACTGCTGCCCCGATGAAAACCTCGGTGTTACCGGCACTGTTGATGCCAGTGGCCAGAATCTTCTGATCGATTCAACTGACAACGGTGGTCTGTGTGATTGCATGTGCCCCTATGACATCACTTACGAAATCGCCGATTTCACTTCCGGCAACTATCATCTGGCCGCATCCACTCTCAATCCCAGCGAACTTATCGATTTTTCCGAACCTGTCGAGGGGATTCACTGTGAAGACAGACTGGGAGACCTGTGGCATGTTGGCGCCGAAGGAGCAAGAGGTCACTTTTGTCAGGACAACAGCGACTGCATGAATGGTGACGGTTATTGTCTTGATTTTGACGGCGACAAAGTATGTGTCAACAGTTGTACAATTACTGAAGAATGTCCTGTTCCAGAACTGGAAACTTGCGACACCTCGGGAGCTCTCGGATATTGCGCCCCCGATAGTCTGTAATTTAAATTAATTGCAAAATCTATATTTATTACCTTCAAACAGGGAGTTTGTTATGCGCAAATATTTCTCAATTTTATACATTTTTTCAATATTTTCATTTGTAATTGCAGGCTGCGACAGCGGCAGTTCAGGCAACAATGCAACTACAACCAATGAACCTTCAGTTGACTTTTCAATTATTGAAGCCGGAAACATTTTCTACAGCACCGACGCTACCGAGCTTTACTCCAACATCAGGGTTTATGTCAGAAATGACGAAGACGCTCCAATTGAGAACTTGGCTGTAACCCTGGAAAGTGCAAACGACTTTGTTTCCTTTGACGGTTCGGCAATCTTGACAGATGCCAGCGGCATAGCCGAGTTCAAAGTTGTCTCAACCGAACTTGATACAGCCACTATAACCGCCCACATTGCCGAACAGGAAGGGGAAGAATCCCTTGTTTCCATTTCACAAAACATCCTTTTTGATCTGCAGGTTGATCTCCTTACCTTGGGAGAATATACCTATGATGAAACTGGAGCCGTGGCAGATCTCGGAATTGAAGTCGCCGATGCCTCCGGGCTGGTAGAAGGTGCTCAGATTACTCTGGACGGAACCGGCGATTATACTGTTGATCCCCAGATAATTACCACTGATTCCTCTGGAATTGCAATTCTTGAATTCACAACCGAATCAAGTGGCATCAAAACAATCACAGCCTATCTGGCCGGTATTGATTCTCCTTTTGAACTGATAACTGAAGTAACCGGCCCCACCATCAGCGGTTCCATCGACTGTACAACTTCATTCCCCACTTTTGTCAACCCCAAGGCTACCCTCATCTCCGTCGAATTTGAGAGTTCTGAGATTCTGGGACAAATTCCTGCAAACAGTGTTTTGACACCTGACAATTTTCCCCAGGAATATTCTCTGGAACTGCCTGTTGTTCCTGATCCCGCACTTCTTACTCATAACAATCGGGATAACTCGGAAGTTGGCATTTTTCCAGTTATTGTCTATGACGATATCAACGATAATGACCTCCTCGACGAAGATGAAATAATTGCCGGAGCCAAAATGACAGAGGGAATCATTGTTTTTCTCAGAGGAACCAACAATCCTCAAACTGGATACAATCTTATCGAAACTTTGGAGGAGTCTCCAACTCTCATTGAGTGGGAACCCAATAAAGATCAACTTGATTTCAATCTCTGGCTGGCACCGGTCAGAACCCCTGAAATATCAGGCACTGTCGCAGGTCCTTCTCTTGAAAATCGGAATATGGCTTTCTTCATAATCGACGGTCCTTATATGATAAATAACGAAGGAACCAATCCTTTTGAATTGATCAACAATTCCGATCATGCCGTCAAAATCGGTGATTCCCCTGTAAGTGGCAACTCCTATTCAATACCTGCCACAGATCCTCTGACTGTCATGGACGGAACTCTGGTTGAAGAGTGGACAGTAACTCACACCATGGAAGCAGGTCAAATGGATCAGTTGATTGTCCTTCCCGTGCTTTATCAGGACACCAATGAAGATGATGAATATGATGATGGGGATACAATATTGGGAACCTTGACTCCTCCTTTCGGAGTTGAATGGAATTTTGCCTATATTCTTTCCTATCCTCGAATCCTTTCTTTGTATCTGTCATTGCAAGATGACCTGGCAATGCATTACGGCTTCAACTGGCGAGCCAATCCTCTTCGCTCCTCCATCGACAGCATCAACACCGGAGATCCCATGCAGATTACAATTCAAAATGAGCTTCCTGCCAACAAAAGCAACAAAGCTTTTGCCGTGTATGATATGGAAGTTGACGATTCAACTCCCATAGCCAGAGGTACTTTCTCCACTGCAATCATGCCTTCGGGAACAGTTACCGTTGATGATTGCACCGGTTGTGGAGACATTGCTGTTGGCAATACTTTTGTCATCACTGAAGTATATGAAAACAGCACAATTTTCGACTGGTCCGAAGATGCTGTTGTCGGGCCCTTCAACTAACTTTAAACCCATCCCTGCTCAATATTGAACCACTTGGTTCCCCTTCAAAAAGCATCATTACACTTTCTCTACAACTATAAGGATTTTTTAATGGCAGAACCACTTGAAGCAAGACTGAACGATTTTTTTGATGCCCTGGTCACCTATACCTTTACCCCTTTGACCCTGCTCAAATTTTCCAAAATGTTGCTCGGCATCGATAACCCTGAAGAAAATGCCGGTTTTCGCCCGGAAAAGCGAGATCCCGAATTTGTTTCCTTTGCCGCCAAAATCTTCAAACAAGTTACCCAACCCTACTTTCGACCGGAAGTCAAAGGGTTGGCAAATCTACCTGCCAATGGTGCCGGATTGATAGTGGGCAACCATAACGGGGGGTTGGTTCCGGTTGACACTTTTATTGCCGGCGGGGCAATTTCCAGATATTTTGGTGCCAACAGACCTGTTTACGGGCTGGCACATGACTTTCTCTTCAGAGAAAGCACCCTCTCCAATATTCTGGAAAGGATGGGTGCATTGAAAGCCACCTATAAATCAGCTGAACTGGCATTTGAACGGGATGGACTGGTTATTGTCTATCCCGGAGGTGACATTGAAACCTTTCGTCCTTTCAAAAAGAGACATCAAATCGATTTTGGAAACCGCAAAGGTTTTATCCGGTTGGCTTTGCAAAAACAAGTACCGGTTTATCCCTGTGTTTCCATAGGTTGCCACGAAACCTTCTATGTACTTACCAGGGGTGAAAAAATTGCCAAAAAATTAGGCTTCAAAAAGAAATTACGCACCTCTGTTTTCCCCATTGTCTTAAGTTTCCCCTGGGGTCTGACTTCCGGTTTTCTCCCTTATATTCCCCTGCCATCAAAGATTATTATTGAATTTCTCCCTGCCCTGGACTGGAGCAAATATGACCCCAAAGATGCCGATAATCCGGAAGTTTTACAAGCGTGCTATCGGGAAATAACCGGGAGTATGCAAGCTCGCCTCAACAAGATGGCAGCTGAAAGAAACCTCCCACTGGTAGGCTGAATATTCAAGCTTTGAACGCCAAAGTCCCGGAACCACTACAAAAGATATTTGTTGAGAGCAGTCTTAATATCTGTCATATCTGCAGGCTTTTTCAGAAAATCATTCATTCCCACTTCCAAGGCTTTTTTCTTGTCGTCAACCGAGGTGTGGGCAGTAAAAGCAATAATCGGCAATTCATTGATATTATACTTTAAGCGAATATGTTTTGCTGTTTCCACCCCTCCCATATCAGGCATTTGCAAATCCATGAAAACCAGATCAAACTGCTTTTCTTCCAACATTGCAAGGGCTTGACTGCCATTTTCAACTATTTCTGTTTTGCACCCTAATTTTTCGAGCATTTTCCGGAGAACTTTCTGATTGATTCGATTATCTTCAGCAATTAGAACTCTTTTATCTGAAAACTGGAGCTTTCCTCCATCTTCAGCCTTTTTCAGTCTGCCTGTGCTTGTCGATACCGAATATTGAGGCTCAGTCGAAAAAGCTTCAAGCAGATTATTACGTAATTTCCAACTGATAACAGGCTTGTTGGTTTCAAGCATAATGGTGCTGTACAATTTTAATTCCGGGCGGATCTCTTCAAGAAAAAACCCGATTGATTTGAGTAGCAATATTTTAGAAGAGATTTTGGTTTTATTTTGTTTTTTCAACTTTTTCAATCGGGAACAAAACTCTTTGAAATAAAGATCATCCAGAACGAAGAAATAATCTTCCAAGTTCTCCTCATCCAAAATTTCCTGAAAATCTTTTTTGACCACTTCCAGTTTTTCATCTTCAAAAAAGTTGGCCAATTTATTTCTGAAAACTTGATTTTCGGACAAAACCGCAAGCTTTCCGGAAATGATTTCGGATAAAGAGGGTACTTCATCAGCCGGCTCCATAATTTCAGATTCAATTATAAACCTGAAGGTTGAGCCTTCACCTTCTTTGGAATCAACTTCAATTGTGCCTCCCATCAGATAAACCAATTGTCTTGCAATGGTGAGACCCAGACCTGTTCCTCCGTAATTTCCCGCAATTGAATTGTCAGCCTGAGTAAAAGAATTGAAAATTTTGTTGATTTTTTCTTGGGGAATACCAATACCGGTATCGTTTACTTCAAATTGAATTGTTGCCCTGGCAGATTTTTTTTCCAAAAGTGTACATTCCAAAGAAACACATCCTGTTTCGGTAAATTTTAAGCCATTGGAAAGAAGATTGGTGAGAATTTGAGTTATTCTGAGCGGATCTCCGGAAATATATTCAGGCAGATCTTTGCTGCAACGGCAAAATAATTCCACTTTCCTTCCGGAAGATAAATTTTCCTGGGAATAAACTGCCTTCTCAAGCAATCTGCGCAAATTAACAGGTTTTTCCTCCAAATATACTTTGTTTGCGTCGATTTTGGACAAATCCAGAATATTGTTGATAAGAGAATGCAAAGTTTCTGAACTGTAATTTATAGTCTGAAGATATTTTTCCTGTTCGGTGCTGAGTGAAGTCAGTTCCAGGAGGTTGACCATTCCAATGATTCCATTCATGGGAGTTCTAATCTCATGGCTGATATTGGCAACAAAATCGGCTTTGGCTCGAGCAGCTTGTTCTGCCAAGCTTTTTGTTTCCTTTAATTTGGCTTTTTCCTGTTTCAATTTTTCTTTTTCCAAAATAACAGCCATATTGAAAGCATATCTGACTTGCTCGTATATGTAGGCAAAAAACATTATCAACAAATACACTGAGAAAAATCTGATAATTATACCTGTTGAATAGTTTTGTCTTGAATTGATTGGGTCAGGGGAAATCATAAGCAGTAAAAAAACTGAAATTGAAATAAGATTACAAATAACCCCTTCTTTTATGCCAAGAAGAAAAATGGAAACCAGGGGAAAAAGCAGAGGCCAGAAGAGCAGATAGTTTCCGCTTCCTCCTGCATAAATGTGATAACAATTGAGGGCGAAAAAAAAGTAAATACTGAATCTTAGAACCCAGATAGATGAACGATTAGGGTAAAACCTCCAGAAAGAATAAAGACCCACTAGAAAAAGTGCAGTAAAAATCCCATGGAAATATTCGCCATTAAGCAAATCATAAGCCAGAAAAATTGAACTATACAGCAACCCAACCAGCATGAAGAAGTAAAGCAGTTTACGCCGGGTTACTTCTTCATTTACCAGACTTGATCTTTCAGGAGGAAGGAAAATAAATTTAAAAATCAGAAAAAGTTTTTTAAACATAGAAAAGTTTCCTGAACGCTTTGACGAGCCAGGTACAACGCTTAGAACTACACCATTAAAAATAAAAATCCTGCTTATCAAGATAGGAGTATTTGTTGAAATTTTCCTTGATTTT
>JAWLEA010000012.1:0-45360 GCA_041686345.1 Polyangia bacterium
CCCGGGCCAGGCAGACCTCCCGGGCCAGGCAGACCTCCCGGACCAGGCAGACCTCCCGGACCAGGCAGACCTCCCGGACCAGGCAGACCTCCCGGACCAGGCAGACCTCCCGGACCGGGCAGACCTCCCGGACCAATGCCAACTGATGGGGGACATACCAAGCCGGTAGATGCAATGCCATACGATCCGGTAAAAGCTATGATCCAGGCGCAGAACAAAAAATCTGACAATAAAATAATTGAGTTTATCAAAAAGAAAAAATTGCTGGTTATTGTAGCCAGTGTATTAATCCTGCTCTTTTTGATACTCACTATTGTCAAATTTACCAGTGGAGGAGAAGAATCATCCAAGATAGATAAACAAGCACAGCGGCTCAAGCAGAAGCAGGTTATGGCAGAAAAAATGCGCAAATCTGCAATAAATGTTTATCAGAAGGCAAAAGGCAGGCCGGAATGGGATAAAGCGATAGCTGATATCGTTAAAGCTTTGGAATATTTCCCCAAGCAGAAAACGCTGCTCAAACAAAAAGAAATAATTGAATCTGGAAAGAAATTGGATAATTTTGTTGCTTGGGCAGAAAAGCGTTATCAAAGGATAGCTTTTCCTTCCAAAGAAGTTTTGAAAAAGGTTGAAAAAGCTAAAAATATCTTAAGCAGTGAAAAAACAGGAATAGAAGATCTGCTGAGTGACAAGGCAAAATCATATTATGCCGATAAAATCAAAAAAATGGAGAAGGTTCTTGAAAAGAGAATCAAATTATCAGGGATAATTGACAAAGAAGTTAAAAAAATCAACACCTTCCTCAGTATAGACAATAATAAAAGCAGCAGGATAAAAGCTATAAAAATTTATACAAAAATCATAAATAACGATAAACATCCGGAGTTCAAGCAATGTAAGTTGATTTACAATACAATAAATAAAATGGTGGAAAACACTTATCGTACAAATTGGTCCAAAAAGAGACATAAGGTGGAATTCAACGGAGAACCTTCCAAAGTTGACGCCTGCAGGCTCAAAAAAGACATAGTAGCTGATTTGAAGGCCTTTAAAAATCAAACACCCGAAGAAGAAAAAGAAAAACTTGCCTTTAAAATTGATGTGAAAAAAATCAAAGATAAAGGAGCTTCGCATTATCTTGGTGGAGGAATGCCTGTAAGTGCTTACAAGAAATATTCTTCAAAAGATTTTTCCAGTGCTGCTTCCGAAGCTAAAAAAGCTGCCGAAAAAAATAAAAAATATGCTAAAGCTGCCAGTAAATTAAGTTCTTTGGCAAGTGCTTGGAGCAAGGCCCAATCAGGTAGTTTTACCAATAAAATCAAAAATTATGAAAAAGCTCTGGCCCTCGATAAAAAGTTAAAGGGCATGCATCAGGCTGAAATACGCAGTAAAATAGGGAAAAATGCCAAAACTCACTCTGCAACGTTATTGGCAAGTGGAAAGAATGCAGAAGCCTACAGATTTTACAAAAAGGCAAAACAATATGGTGCTTCAGGGGTGAATAACTTGCTTAACCAACTTGTTTCAAAAGCAAAATCTATTTACCAGGACGGATATAAAGCCGGCAGCGATTCAGATACAGCCAAGGACAAGTATCGGCAAGTACTTAAAATGGTGCCTCCCGAAACCAATATATACAAAAAAGCCAAAGCTCGCCTCGAGGGCAGTTCCATGCCCAAGAAAAGTAGCGGAATAAGTATCAAAACCACTAAAAGCACTAAAAAACAAAGGTCTTCAAGAAAAACCAGGAAAACCTACAAGAAAAAGAAAACCAAGCGAAAGCCCAAGAAGAAAAAGAAAAAATTCAACGTTAAAAAGATGCAAAAATTCATGATCAAGGAAGCTGACGACGAAGATTAACCCCACTTGGAGAAAACCCGACCCGGTTAAGGATTTTTAAATGGTGGGTCGGGAGGCAACTATGTCTAGATGGCTGGAAATAATATCACATAAAAGAACGGGGTCGAATAGTCCTGATAATTATGATCGAACTGAATTTCAACGTGATTTTGATCGTTTGGTATTTTCATCAACTTTCCGCAGACTGCAAAATAAAACACAGGTTTTTCCCCTGCCTGGTTCTGTTTTTGTGCATAATCGCCTGACTCATTCATTGGAAGTTGCCAGTGTGGGGCGTTCTTTGGGTAAAATAGTTGGTAAATGTCTGCTTGAGAAAAATATTATAAAAGACAATAAAACTCATTTATTCGAATATGAGTTGCAGAATATCATAGCTTCAGCTTCCCTTGCTCATGATATAGGCAATCCACCTTTTGGGCATTCCGGAGAAAAAGCGATTGCCAATTATTTTAAAAAAAACAAGAATAAAGAGTTGGAGCAAGGAAAAACCCTAAAAAATTATTTTAACAAAAATGACGAATGGATTGATTTATTGAATTTTGAGGGTAATGCCAATTCATTTCGGGTATTGACCAATCACTTCAAAGGAAAATCTGCAGGGGGTTACAGGCTTACCTATACTACTTTGGCCGCCATGATCAAATATCCTCTTGTTTCAACAGGAATGGACAAAAATTGTAAAATAAGAAAAAAATTCGGTGTTTTTCAGGCTGACCAACAAATTTTCAAAAAGATTTTTTCTGAATTGAAGATTGAACAAGTATCTGAATCTCCGTTGATTTATAAGAGGCATCCTTTTTCTTACCTGACAGAGGCGGCTGATGATATTTGCTATCTTATCATCGATTTGGAAGATGCTCACAGATTAAAGATACTTCCTTTGGAAGAAGTGAAAGAAGAACTGGTGGAGCTGTATCGCGTTGTAATGCCTGAACATGAAAATCTGGAAAATATATTGAAAACAGCCCGGACAATTACTGATGACAACGAAAAGATTTGTTACCTGAGGGCAAAATGTATCAATGCTTTGACTTTGGCAGCATCCGGGCTTTATGTTGAAAAACATAAAGAAATTATTAATGGTGATTTTGAAGTGGGTTTAATAGATTATCTAGCTGACAGAATACCCAAAATCGAACAAATAAAATTGAAATCCAGAAAGAAGATTTATGATCACCATACTGTTGTTCAATTGGAAATAGCAGGGTTCAAAGTTATGGAAAAACTTTTGGATCTTTTTATTCCGGCAATTTTGAAAAAGGAAAAAAGCCATCAGGACGAGAATGTATTAAAATTGTTACCTGAGCAATTCAAAGTGGAAGACCATAAATCAAATTACCTGAAAACATTCTCGGTTCTTGATTTTATTTCGGGAATGACAGACCCATATATTACAGAAATGTATAAAAGATTGGTGGGAATAGAAATAGCCAAACATACATGAAACTATTTCAAGAAGTTATAACAAAGCAGATAACATCAAATAATCTGTTCAGACAATGATCTTCTTTTTTGACATGGGAATCCGGGTAAAATTGCACTAGAAAGATAAGAAACCGCTGCCTTCTCCTGTGAGGATGTGGTAAGGTAATAGTTTTTTATTGCTGATTTTCTCTTTGAGGCGACTCCAGATCATGGGGTGATTGCCAATAATTGAATAGAAGTTTTTAGCTGGTATTTGAATCATTTCTACTACATTCGGGGAAACTACGCTTACTTTAGATGTTTCTTGGCGTAAAAGAGACATTTCTCCCAGATAACCTCCTTCATTTATTTCTTCAAGCAGGATTTCTTCATTTTTGTTTTTGCGGATTATCTCAATTTTTCCGTATAATACCAGGAAAAATCCTCCACACTTGGCGTTCTGGTGGATGATTTTGCTTCCCCTTCCAAATCTGCAAAAATGCAAATTTCCCAAAAATTTTTTTTTGTCGTCGTTGGAAATAATATCAAAAAAAGGAATATTCCTGAAAATAATGTTTTGCAATCTTTTCATGTAGAATCTTTTGATAACTTTTATAAAAGAGGGGTATTCCTGGACAAGTTGCAATACTTTATCTTTGGGAAGTTTAACCAGTTCCACTTCGGTTTTGGTGATGATGGAGGCGTGGCGGTTGTGATTTACCAACATTGATAATTCACCAAAAATATCACTTGATTTCAATACATTAATGATGGTTTGGCTACCATCCGGTTTATATTTTACAACGTTTGCTTGTCCTGATTTGATGATAAAAAGGGAATCTCCCTTGTCTCCTTCTGAAAAGATAATTTGATCTTTGTCGTATTTTTCATATTCAAGATGTTTTTTTAACTCATCTGCCAAAAAGGGGTTGATGCCTCTGAGAAAATCAGAACGCTGGAAAAATTTATCCGTATCTGACAATTTTGTTTTTTGTTCGGGATTTGGTTTTTGCGGAATTTTAGCCATCTCCTGACTATCTCCAGCCAAGGTTGATTCATGTTTGAAGACTGAAATGACTTCATTCTCAGAGAAATTATTATTTGGATAGAGTTCTTCGCGAGAGGGTCTGACAAATCTTTTGGAAATACTTTGATATAAAAAGTCAACATTGCCGTTGAGGTTGCGAGGGGCATTGCATAATTTGTCAATTTTAACGTCTATTGATTCATCTTTAGAAAACAATTCTTGATCAAGACTTGCTTCATTTTCTTTGTTTTGTTGTTCCCAGAATTCTTTTATTTTGCTGAAGTTCTCAATTTGGTCGGTGTTTTCAATAGAATCAGTTTCTTCTAATTCCCAAAAATTGGATTTTTGATTATGTAGATTTGTATGGCTGCGAGGATTATTTATTCCGCTGTCAAGTCTTGTAATTTCGCCTAATTCTTCTGGTACATTTGCTGGTTTTTCAGGTTTGTCAGAGTGGGAGACGCGCTCGAGAATAGTTAGTTCATCAAAATCAGCAGAGTAAAAACTCAGTTCTCGTTCTTTATCCTGGTAATTATTGTTTTCTTGGGAGTTATTTTTGTCGGTGGTGGTTTGTTCTGTGAAACCCAATACTTTTAACTCTTTTGAATCCAAAGGATCCCTTATGTCAAGGGGGGAATCAAGTCTGGTGAGTTCATCAAAATCGTCTTTTTCATAATTCGGGGTTTTGATTGCTGCCGGAGGTTCCAGACGAGTAACAATTGGAATTTGCCAGGTTGATTGTTCTTCAACTTCAGATTCTTGAGCTTGTTTCTTTGCATTTGAATGAGCAGTTATTTGGTCATCAGTTGATTTTGTAGATTCATAATTTGCAAGAACAGGTCGCTCTATGGAGATTTCATCATATTCTTTTTCTATGTTTTCGTCATCGTTTTTTCCCGCAATAAAATCGGCTATGGCTCCGATAGATTGCTCCTGGAGGTGATCATCGCTGATTTTATCATCAATTAAGTTGTACAATCTGATATGTTTTCTTTTTTCACTTTCATTTAATTGATCAATACTTAATGTACTGTTGTTTACCAGAGATTTGGGTTGAGTGCCGATTTGTTGTTTAGATTTGGAATCAATTTGTTCAACAGAGGCTGCCGGAGGTGGTTTTAAAGTAAAATTTTGGGGAGGTGGCAATTTGCTTTGACTATTTTGGGATAATTTTTTTGATTGTTGTTGCTTTGATTTTTTAAGAAGAGATTTTAGTTGCTTATTATGTGGGTAAAATTGGAGTACTTGGTTGCAAACAGCTTGAGCTTGTTTTTTTTTGCCATTATCCAAGTATAGTTTAGCTACTTGGATATAATGTTTCTGGGCCAATTTGTTATTGCCGAGTTGGCGATATATTTTTGCCAATTTTAATCGGGAAACAAATCCCTTGTTGGTATTATTAATCTCATTTTTAATGTTTTTGATTTTTTTCTTTAATTTTAATTTTGCAAAAAATCCTAAATCACCGAATTCGCATTCTTCATCTCCGATCAATTTCTGTTTTTCCTGGAATTGTTCAAATTCGTTTTTGAATTCATTAAAAAAAGCTTCAATTGATTGAAAACGTTGATAGGGCTGTTTGGCCAAGGCTTTTTTGAGCACTTCCCACAGGTTGATCGGGAAGTCAGGATAATATTTGAAAATAGGGGTGGGTTGTTCACAAATATGTTTGACAAGAAGTTTGGGAACAAGATCATCATGGATAGGCAACTTGCCGGTGAGCATTTCGTAGATGATAATGGCTACAGAATATATATCGGAGGTGTTTTTAATTTTATTGATATTTCCGGCAGCTTGTTCGGGACTCATGTAGGATGGAGTTCCCATGATCAGACCAGTTTCAGTTTTGTGAGCTTTCCCCATGCCAGGTTCCAAAAGCTTGGCCACTCCAAAGTCTAAAATTTTAACCTTGTTTATATTGTTATTTTGTTCAATGAAAATGTTTTCAGGTTTAAGATCTCTGTGGATAATTCCGTTGTCATGAGCCGACTTTAAAGCTTTTGCAATTTGCGAAAACAATTTGATGGTTTCCTCACATGACAATGGGCATGTACGGATAATATCTTCGAGAGTTTTTCCCTCAAGATATTCCATAATCAGATAAAGCCTGTCATCATCAAGTTTGCCAAAATCGAAAACTTCAACAATATTGGGATGATTTATCTTGTTTACTGCCCTGGCTTCAGAAAGAAAGCGATTAGACATCTCGGGATCAGAGGAAAGTGAAGAGATCAGAACTTTGATGGCAACTTTGCGACCAATTTTGGGATGTTCACCCAGGTAAACCTGTCCCATTGATCCTTCACCTACCAGGGAAGAAACAATATAGTTGCCAATTTTCTTGCCAATGATAGATGTATTATTCTCCAAAATAAAAATGCCTTTATTTGTATTACCAATTAAGGAGAAAATAGAGTAATCTACAACTTTTTCTACGACTTAATTCCGGATTAATTAGATTTTTTAATAATTAATAATTATTTTTATCATATTTAAAAACAAAATAAAACAAATTTTTGATTTTCTGAGGTGGGGATACTGGCTGGGATGGGAACTAGTTACAACTATTGGTTGGTTGTATAATCCAAAATTTGCCAGAGGATTGGATCTACCTGGGCTTCGAGTTGATTTGAATCTTTGGAACAGTGGTAGGTGAGCAGTTCTTCTCCGGGGGTAAAATTCCAGGATACGGAACAATTTCCAGGTTCAATGGAATTATTCCAGAGGAAATCCTGAATATCGGGATCACTCCAGAGAATTTGAAATCCTTTGGTCAACCATGGTTCTTGATTGGGTCTTGGAATGAAAGCAAACCAGACATCGCCTCTGGAGATACCCGGGATTATGCGAATATTGGTATCGAGATCATAAAGGTTTGTATCATAGGCTGACTCTTTTTGCAGATTAGAAAAGGAGCTATCCCATCTGGTGATGATTTGTTCGAGTTTTGAGGTAACTGCCTGACGGGAATCAGAGTAGGAATTGCCAACCCTCCACATGAGAATTTGATCGGTCAGAGTCATCCAGATATCAGGATCAAAAGCGATGAGTACCAGAGCTTTGCGTGAAACTTGCAAAACACATTCTGCAGTATGAGGCAATTCACTGATACCCCAATGCATATCCCAGAAGGAAGTTTCGCGGGAGGTATGTCCGGAGCCTGTATATTGCAGATAAATACCTTCTTCCGTATTGAGAGTATCAGTTGTAGCTTGAGTTGCTGCTTCGCAATAGGAAGTATTGGAAAGATCTCCGGGGATGGTATTGGTGTTGAATCCTAATTCCTCTGTTTTTGTGGCATCAAGTAGAGCTCCTCCATTATCTTCCAGGCCCAGACCGGTGATTTCCCAGCCAGCTGCAGATAAATCAAGCATCAGTTGCATGTGCACTGCCTGTTCATCAGCGCTGCCGTGGGATTCTCCCATGATAACAGCAGTATAGCGGGAGTCTGCATTTAACAATTCCGTTGCCAGTTGATAAAATTCGTCATAGGTGAGAGCTGTGGGATCCATAATTTTGTCGATAAGTTGAAAATACCAATCCAAAGGTTGATCCATGGGCAAAATTTGGTTTTGACGCTGATTGTCAATTTCTGTCTGTTCGTAACAAATATCCTGATGACAGATCAGATCTCCCGAACAACCGCAATTGCTGCAATTATAGACAGGTGGGGAATTATCAACGCAGAACCAAGGCTGATTATCGCTGCAGGAATCGCTTTGTGGACAATCGGGGATCCAGGCATCAACGCATCCTTCTCCTGAAGTTGAACAGATTCCAGATTCGCAACCGGTGTCCTCACAACAACTCTCCGGAGTTTCATCTCCGTTGACAATGCCATCTCCGCAACGACCTGCAGCTTCACATTGTGACAGATCGATGAGACATTGATTAGTGCAGGTGATAGAGCCGCCGTAATAACCAAGGGAAGTGCAGGTATCCTGGCCTTCATATTCTCCATCGCACTCTTCATCATTTTCAATATTTATTATTCCGTCGCCACATTTTGGCTGCGGATCGGATTTGGTGTCATCACAAGCTGTTAATAAGGCTGATAATATTGTGAGAGTAAGTAATAGTGATTTCATAGAATATTTCCTGTTATTTTTTACCAGTTTACATTGAGAGTATAGGAACCGGAAAGCTGGGTTGTGCCGTCCACCCAAGTGTCGGCTATGATAAGATAGCGTCCGGGAACAACCTGCCAACTGAAATCGGTGTGATCCCTGACCAGGCAGGCGTTGGGATCGTCCATGGCCAGCAGATGAATGTCTATATCCACCGGGCTTTGGCAATCTACGGAAACATTGATTGTTCCTGCTTGATCAACTTTTAGCAGATAGACATTTTCAGGTCCGCTTTCATCAGCAGTGGAACAGTTGTATTGATCGAAAATACTTTGTGACCCTGTGGTTGTACTACTGTGGCTGTATGGTAATGAATCAATGATCCATGGACAATCATGGGTTCCGTCTTCCGAGCAGGGGGTATTCCAGATGGCTTGGGAGATGTCTCGGGTGTCAATCAGGAAATAATCAACCACGTCTCCTGAACCTGTCCAGGCATTGGTAATGAATTCTGTCCAGTTGGCCATGCCCGGATGTACTTGGCAACCGGCTGACCAGCCTCCGACGTTGGCTTGACCCAAAGGGGCATATACGGAACCCATGTGGATATTGTGAGCACTTCCTATTCTGACATAGTCGAGAGTTGACCCGGAATTGAGCCAGCCGTTGCGATCACAGTCCCAGTGTCCATTAGCGTTGGCATCATCGGCTGTATGATAGTCGCGACCGTAATTCCATTCGTACATGGCCAGTGCATTGTATCCCCGGTGGGTTCCGTTGACATATTTATAGAGTCGGTTGGGAAGGAGGGATGAGGTGGAGGTGTAAGTGTTATCCCCGGTGTCGGTGTTTACAGGAAATTCTTTTACCCGTTTCTGGCCGGAACTGTCTATCCAGAGCAGAATCATGGTATCATTGAAAACATCTGGAGAATTGAGATTCCAGAAGAAGGTGCCCGGATAGGCACCGCGCAGACCGATGACTGTTCTGAATCCTGGAGTCTGGTTGACATCAGCTCCGAGGGTAAGTTCCACAATATCCACATAAAGGTCATAAGCTTCATCTTCAAACAACAATTGAGCTCCGTTGGGCGTTTCATAACAGCGCGGGGTGCCGGCCCAATCAAGACCGCGTTCAAATAAAGGCATATTATCGGTATAATCTGGCATAATCAGATAGTTGACAGATGATTCCGGGGAATTGATTGGAATGAGGTAATAGTCAGAGGGCCAGGGACCCTGGGAAATTTCTTCATTGATTTGCAGATTATCTTGTATATTTGGTTGGCTGGGAATTTCTGATGGATTGTCAGACGAAAAGGTAGTTGAAGGTGATTTCATGGCTCCGGGAACAGGAACTGGAAAATCCTGCTCATAGGTGAAATTGCAACTGGCTGGTTCTATTCTTCCACAATAGTGATTGCTTTTGCATTCTTCCCAGTCGTCGCAATCTTCCACTCCGGAACAGCGCCCGGGTGAGGTTTCGCAATAAGTGTTATTGTGGCAATATTGCCATTCTTCGCATTGGAGATTGTCAGGTCCGCAACCTCCGGTATTATTAGTGTTATTGGAGTTGTTGGAGTTGTTGACATTGTTGGAGTTGTTGACATTGTTGGAGTTGTTGACATTGTTGGAGTTGTTGACATTGTTGGAGTTGTTGACATTGTTGGAGTTGTTGATATTGTTGGAGTTGTTGGTAGAGCCTGTAGGAGAACACCCGGATCCGATAATTAGAAATATTCCAACAAAAAAAAATTTCATGATATGTTCCTTGCCTGAAAGAAGATCAAATGGAAAAATTCGTTTCAAGTTGAGATTCTACTTCAGTATAACAGAAAAATCAGGTATTAATTGAGTATTTTGTCGAAAGAAAAGCAAATTTTCCTCATTGTTGACAGTTTGGAAATTAAAGCAAATTCCCCTTCGATTCCTTATAATTTGGGGTCTTTTGTTTTATTTATCTCATTTTATGCTAATAGTATTTATAGCATTTTTTTGAAGTTATTCATCCGTAATTCGGTTTTTTATCCAATAAAACCAGCACAACTCAAAGAATGTTAAATGGCAAAGTTTTTGTTTTAATAGAAAGCATCCGTAATTGAACTTTTCTCCAAGGTTCAGGAACAACTAATCGGTTTTTTGGTATTGCTTTTTGCAACTGATAAGCTTTTTCAGTTTCTGATTATGTTGTTCAAAATATTTTACAAGGTAGTAAGTTTTGTCCGAAAATTCTTCAATAGTTGGAACTACAGTTGGAAATTATGAAGTAAAAAAATTGATTGGCGAAGGTGCCATGGGAGAAGTTTATCTTGGAGAACACCCTAAGATTGGTCGTAAGGTTGCCATAAAAGTTTTAATTGCTTCCCTCTCCTCGGATCCCGAGATGTCTGAACGCTTTTTGTCAGAAGCTAAAGCAGTAAATCGCATCAATCATCCCAATATCATAGAGGTCTTTGATTTTGGAAAATTACCTGATGGACGACTCTATTTAACTATGGAGTACCTAGAAGGAATAGAACTTGAAGGCAAAATTCTGGAGGGGCCATTGGAGTTGTCTGAAACTGCCATGATTTTCAGACAACTGGCTGATGCTTTACAAGCTGCTCATGACCAGGGTATCATTCATCGCGATCTGAAGCCTGACAATATTTTTATCACTCAAAAGGGGAAAAAGCCCTTGGTCAAAATCCTTGATTTCGGAGTGGCAAAATTGCTTGAACCAGAGATGGGCAACAAACATAAAACCGCCACCGGTTTGATTATGGGTACTCCCTCATATATGAGCCCGGAACAGGCGGCTGGCAGAATAGAAGACATTGCTGCCCCCTCTGATATTTACTCACTTGGAATAATTGTCTACCAGATGATCTCAGCCAGATTACCGTTGGAGGACGATGTTATCCCGCAATTGCTGGTAAAACACATCAATGAACCTCCAACACCAATTTATGAATATATTCCCAATTTCCCCTCAAATCTCTGGATGGTTCTCAAAAAATCACTGGAAAAGGAGCCTGAGGACAGATATGAACAAATTATTGATTTTTACCATGATTTTCAGAGTAATTTGGAAAAAGTCAAAGAAGTCACCGTAGCTGATACCATTTCTCAAAACACACTATCCGGCAGTTCCGGCAGTCTTCATCATCAAGGAGAAGTTGTTTCAGGAAAATCAAATTTTAAATTCCTTATTTTAACAGGTTTTTTTCTGATTGTAGCAGTGGCAGGAGGAATTTATTATTTTTGGCCTGACAGTTCGGATAATAAAGATATGACTTTTGGGAAGAGCCCGATTGAAAAAAATAAAACAGAAGTTGATAAAGCAAAAGCAGATAATAATAAAGCAAAAGCAAAAGAGGAGAGCAATTTTTCGGTAAAAGTAGGAACAGTTGACAAGGAAAAAATTAAAGTTTGGGTGAAGATAGCTGACAATTCCAGATTGTTGAAAACTACTCCCTTTGAATTAAAAGTTTTAAAGGACAGTGAAATTCAGATTGAACCTCTCCATCCTTTGTATAAACATGAAAAGCAAAAGGTCGAAGTAAAAAAAGACAGAGTTTTACTTTTACAAAAAGCAAAGGCCTCATCTGAAAAAAAGGTATCACCAAAAGGAGATGGAAGTTCTATTGCTAAAAAGAAATCTTCTGTTAAAAAGAAAAAAGCAGTAATAAAACATAAATCAAATAAAAAACGAAAAAGATCCGATACCAGGAAAAAGAGACTGGGCGAAGATACTTTCAAGGTTATGTGGTAACTATATGCAACTTAAAAACATTTTTATTATTTTGCTGTCTGTTTTATTTGTTACGGGGTCAGTTGAAGCTCAATCAAGATCGCAAAAAATGGTAAAAGCCAAAAATCTGTATGTGGAAGGTGAAAAACTCTATGTAAAGGGCAAATTCGCCCAAGCACTTAGCAAGTATATGAAAGCTCACGAATTGAGCAACAAACCTGGTTTGTTATTCAATATTGCCCAATGTCACCGCAATCTGAAAAAATATGAAAAGGCTCGCTTTTTCTATAAGTTATTTTTGGATAAATTACCCAATAATCCCTATAAAAGCGAAGTAGAAAAGCATATCGTGGAGTTAGGGAAAAAGATCTCTGAGAAGAAAAACAAATTAATGAACATGGGCAAGATTTCAATAATTACCAAGCCTAAAGGAGCAGGAGTTTTGGTTGATTCATTTTCAGGCCAACCTCGTTCGTTGACACCGGTGGTTTTGCATCTGACTCCAGGGATTCATCTCATTGTTGTTAAAAAAGATGGTTATGAGAATATTTCCAGAAAAGTAGAAATAAAAAAGAATAAGCTCATTTTTTTGAACCTTGATTTGGTTTCAGGAAATGGCGAATCTGCATCAACAGTTGCACAAAAAAGCAGCCATAAACAGTCTTCAAAACTGATAAACGGTAATCAAACCGATGATAAACACTCAGCCCCTGACAAATTTTACCATAAATGGTGGTTTTATACCGGTATAGCCACAAGCTTGGTTTTTGTATCCGGTAGTGTTTATTTTGGCATGGAAGCACTGGCTTATGAAGATGACTATAACAGCGCAACTTCTCAGGAAGATAAAGATCATTTTAAAGATCAGGGTGAAGCAGCTGCTTTGCGATCTGATATTTCCACCGGTTTGGCGGTTTTGTCCGGTTTTGCCACCGTGACAGGTTCTCTTATCTATCATAATTATTTTTCTTCTCCCAAGTCAACTTCTTCAAAGAAGAGCAGTTATTTTTTCATTCCTTCCTGTACCCCTGCCGGTTGTACTGTTTCAGCCTCTTTTTCTTTCTGATTGTTTAATGGAAAATTTTACTCATTATCCCGGGGGCAATAACGCAAGAGATATCTGATGCCATGGTTCCGGTTTTTCCAGGATTTAATACTTCTCCAACCCCGAGGAGCATTTACTTTTTGTTGTTTTGATGCAAAATACCAGATTGTTTGAGCCCGATTTTCTGTTAGTTGCTGCCAATCCTTTATATTAGTGAAAGCTCTACAGACTGCGTGATCCCAATATTTTTCCGGAAAGCAGTCATTTTTAAATGGAACCGGGTTTAGTTGGCAATTTTTCAGAGCGAGGGTTGAGATCAGGTAGTGCAAAAAAGCTGATTTTTTCTGAACCGGTTCAAAGAGGGTGAATTGCAAATCCGGGCGTAAAATACTGCAGACAAGTCCCGGAAAACCTCCTCCACTTCCAATATCAACTACAGAACCTCCAAGTTGTTCCAGACACCCAAAATTGATGGAATCGACAAAATGATATTCATGCTCTTTTTCCTTTCTGGAAACGAGGTTGATTTTTTTATTCCATTTTATCAAGGTTTGGTAATAAAGTTGAAGTGATTTTTCCAGATTGTCAATTTGCTTTGTATTGTAAAGAGAAAGAAGGAGAGGATAGTTTATGAGTTGAAAGTCCATTGGAGAGGGAATTATTTTTCGGACTTATCTTCGGACTTATCTTCGGACTTATCTTCGGATTCATCTTTGGACTTATCTTCGGATTTATCTTCGGATTTATCTTTGGACTTATCTTCGGATTTATCTTCGGATTCATCTTTGGACTTATCTTCGGATTTATCTTCGGATTTATCTTTGGATTTATCTTCGGATTCATCTTTGGATTTATCCTGTTTGTCTTCTTCTGAAACTGCGTCTTTGAGGACTGAACCAAAAACATCACCAATAGTTGCGTTGGGACCGGCTGAGGATGCACTGCCACCACCTTGTGATGAGAGTTGTTCAACCCGTTCGGCTGCCTTGATGGAGAGTGATATTCTTCTTTCATCCATATCGAGACCGATTACTGAAACCTTGATGATTTCTCCTTTTTCAAGAACTTCATTGGGGTCTTCAATATGATCCTCGCTAATTTCTGAAATGTGAACCAGTCCGTCAATTCCTTCTTCAAGCTCGACAAAAGCGCCAAAATCTGTGACATTGAGCACTTTGCCTTCGACTACTGTGCCAACAGCATATTCTGAAGGGATACGGGTCCAGGGATCGGGAACAAGTTGTTTGACACCGAGGCTGATTTTCGGTTTTTCATCTTCAACATCGATATTAAGAATCACAACTTCAATTTCATCGCCCTTATTATAAAGTTCGGATGGATGTTTAATTTTTTGAACCCAACTGAGATCACTGATATGAGCCAGACCGTCGATTCCTTCTTCAATTTCCACAAAAATACCGAAGTCTGCAATGTTGCGGACTTTACCATTTACTTTTGTTCCAACGGGATATTTTTCTTTGAGGGCTTCATAAGGATTGGGTTCAAGTTGTTTCATGCCTAGGCTGATACGGGTGTTTTCCGCATCGATATCAAGAACAACAGCTTCAATAACATCTTCTTTTTTGAGAATTTGTCTTGGATGTTTAATGTGTTTAGTCCAGCTCATTTCTGAGACATGGATGAGACCCTCAATTCCTTCTTCAAGTTCGATAAAAGCGCCATAGTCTTTAAGGCTGACAACTCTGCCTCTGACAACTGTGCCCGGCTTGTATCTTTCTTTGGCGGTAAGCCATGGATCTTCTGTAGTTTGTTTGAGACCAAGGGATACTTTTTCGGTTTCCGGATCATATTTGAGTACCTTCACGGTAATTTCGTCGTTGACTTTCAACATATTGCGGGGGTTGGTTACTCGACCCCAGGACATGTCAGTAATATGGAGAAGTCCGTCAACTCCGCCCAAATCGATAAAAGCACCGTAATCAGTGACATTTTTGATGATTCCATCAACAAGTTCACATTCTTTGAGTTTGGAAAGAGTTTCTTCTTTGAGTTTGGCCCTTTCTTTTTCGAGGATGGCTCTTCTGCTCAGTACAATATTGCCCCGTCTTTTATTGAATTTGATAATTTTGAATTTGTAGGTTTCACCGATATATTTTTCCAGATTGGAAACAGGACGGAGATCGACTTGAGAGCCCGGAAGGAAAGCTTTGATTCCGCCTTTGATAAGAACGCTTAAACCACCTTTGACTTTGCGCTTGATAGTACCCTCTATCTCTTTTTCTTTGTCTAGAGCAGCGTCTATTTCTTCCCATATTTTCAGTTTGTCGGCTTTTTCTTTGGAAAGGGTAACTCTGCCTTTTTCATTACTTAAAGATGAGATAAATACTTCTACTTCATCGCCTGGTTCGTAGTCAATTTCACCGGAGGCATCTTGAAATTCTTCAATGTCAATCATACCTTCTGATTTGTAGCCTATATCAACAACAACTTTTTCCTCTTCAGGAAGAATTTTGATGATTTTGCCCGTGACGACAGTATTGGGCTTGAACGTTTTTTCAGTTTGTTCAAGTAATTCGGCAAATGAGAGTTTCTGGTTATCGGTTTTGGTTTCTGTGGTTTTGGTTTCGGTCATAATGTTATAATACTCCAGTAATTTAGATTCTCCGTAGCGATTGAAAGCTTGGCAAACCCGACAGGTTTGGAGAAAATTGCCAAAATTCCAATTACAGACGGAGTAGAAGCTGACATACTATTTATAAGAATGATTGTCAATGAAAGATTATGGAATTATTGACTGTATCAGTTTCAGACCGATATTTATGTCAAAAAAAGGGAAAAATCGAGGGAGTTAGTAGCGGTAATTTTCGGGTTTATAGGGGCCTTCTATCGGTAAACCGATATATTCGGCCTGTTCTTTTGTCATTTTTGTGAGTTTTACTCCAATTTTTTCAAGATGGAGGCGGGCAACTTCTTCATCAAGATTTTTAGGTAGAGTATAAACTTTATTTTCATGGGATTCCCGGGCCAGTTTAATTTGAGCAAGACACTGGTTGGTAAAACTGCTGCTCATGACAAAACTCGGATGTCCGGTGGCACAGCCCAGATTTACCAATCTGCCTTCTGCCAGAACGATAATAGAATTTCCAGATTCGAGTTGCCATTTATCCACTTGGGGTTTAATAATTTTCCTGGTGCATTTGGAGTTGTTTTCCAGGTAACTCATTTGAATTTCGCTGTCAAAATGTCCAATATTACAGACTATGGCTTGATTTTTCATCATTTCCATGTGTTTGCCGGTAATGACATCGCAATTGCCGGTTGCGGTTACAAAAATATCGGCTTCTTTGACAACTTCTTCCAGTCTACTTACTTGATAACCTTCCATGGCAGCTTGAAGGGCACAGATTGGATCGATTTCTGTGATAATAACCCTGGCTCCAAATCCACGCATTGATTGTGCACAACCTTTGCCTACATCTCCATATCCGCAGACAACTACGGTTTTTCCAGCAATCATGATATCCGTGGCTCTTTTGATGCCGTCAGCGAGTGATTCTCTGCATCCGTAGAGATTGTCAAATTTTGATTTGGTTACAGAATCATTGACATTAATGGCGGGAAAGAGCAAAGATCCCTCCTTCATTTTTTGATAAAGGCGATGAACTCCGGTTGTAGTTTCTTCGGAAACTCCTTTGATTTTGGCGGCAATATCCCTCCATTTGCTGGGATTGGTTTTTATTGAATCTCGAATTCGATTAACGACTTCCTGGTATTCTTTGTTGTCGTATTTTTTTTCCAGAAGCCGGGGTTTTTTTTCCATCATGGCGCCGTCGTGAACCAAAAGGGTTGCATCACCTCCGTCATCGACGATTAAATCGGGGCCGCTGCCATCGGGCCAGGTGAGAGCCATTTCGGTACACCACCAGTATTCTGCCAGACTTTCCCCTTTCCAGGCAAAAACTGCAGCTTTTCCGGAAGCTGCAATAGCGGCGGCAGCATGATCCTGAGTTGAATAGATATTGCAAGAAGCCCAGCGAATGTCGGCTCCCAGTTTGTGAAGGGTCTCAATGAGCATGGCCGTTTGAATTGTCATGTGGAGAGAACCGGTAATCTTGCAACCTTTGAGAGGTTTTTCACTGCCATATTTCTCGCGGATTGCCATCAACCCTGGCATTTCTTCTTCAGATATTTCCATTTCTTTTTGCCCGAATTCGGCCAAATCAAGGTTGGCCACCTTGTGTTTTAATTTAAGATTGAGTTTTTCAACCATTATGATTTTTTACCTTTCGCTGGTACTGTTAAAAAAAGAATTTAATTCAGATAATAAAATTATTATTGCATCCTTGGGTAATTTAATTAAAAATGATTTTAATCTTTCTCGAAAAGAAGGATAAGCAGAGCTCCCCATGCAGGTTTATTGATATTATTATTTTAACTGATTGCAAGTATTTTCACCTCTTTATTGCTGTTTGGGAATTTAAAATGTAATTGTCAAATAAAACATACAGATATTATTAGTCTTTTAACCAAGGAGTGAACCATGAAAAAAACTATTTTACTGCTCGTGATTTTAGGGTTGGGAGCAAGTTGTAAAAAGGCTTCAGATCAAGCAGATCAACCTGAAAACAAAAAAGTAGACAAGAAAAATACAACTGACAAAGCCGAAACCAAGGGAAAAAAAGAAGTCAAAAAGAAGAAAAAAGTTGAGACAACCATTGGTCGTGCCCAATTCAATCAAACTGCGGTCAGGCTCAACCTGCCCTTGTTCTGGATAGCTGATTCCAATCAGGACAAAAAAATACAGCCTGAAGAGGTAGTGGAACTTAAATTTTATGATTCTTCCCGTCAGTGGGTGAAAAAGGGTAAATTTACCAAAGCCTTCAAAAAAGCATACAAAAAAATTATGGCCTATAAAAATGGTAAATTTGCCAAAGGTCTCAGCAAAAATGAGAAAAAAAGAAGAAAATTGGTAGTTGAAGAACTTTCCCAGGGCAGACCCACTCTTGTTTTCAATGATTTCAGTTCTGCATCCCCACAAGAAAAAAAATTCATCAAAAAAATGTATGAAATTTCAAAACTCATTGATAAACTTCATCGCAAACAACTGGGAATTGACAAGATTGAAAGCAAAATTCCCCAAAATGATCCCGCTTCCAGAAGAATGTTTCGTCGCAACTGGGGACCTGAATGCAAAGCACCCAAAACAGAAAAAGAAAAATTATGTCGGGCAACTCCCCCCCAAATAGAAGTTTATAAAGGAGTTTACCCGGTTCAATTGCAAAAGGGTGATAAAGATCGCAAATTCTGTGAAAAATTGGCAAAACTCGACAAGAACCGCAAGGACACAGATAAGTTGCTCTATCAATTCAATGTCGTTCAAGAAAATAAGGGCAAATTGAAGGCTGTTCCCTATACTGAAGCCTGGAAAAAAATAACCGGCAAAGTTTCCGGACTTTTGATTGAAGCGATTTCCCTGCTGGGAGACAATGAAAAGGCGCTTAAAGAATATCTTACTGTGGTTGCTCAAAGTTTCAAAGACAACAACTGGTATGAAGCTGATAAAAAATGGGCAGCCATGAATGCCAAAAATTCCAAATATTATTTAAGAATTGGTCCTGATGAAGTTTATTGGGATCCCTGTAATCGCAAAGCCGGTTTTCATTTTACTTTTTCTCTGATCAACAAGGCTTCCCTGAAATGGCAAGAAAAGATGGAGCCGGTAAAACAGAAAATGGAAGACAACTTGGCGCAGTTAATCGGTAAACCCTATAAAGCCAGAAAAATTGGGCTACAACTTCCTGACTTCATCAATATTATTTCCAATGCCGGTAATGACAGACATCCTTTGGGAGCAACAATCGGACAGAGTCTCCCCAATTGGGGTCCGGTGGCCGCAAAGGGTGGAAGAACTGTAGTTATGACCAATCTCTACACAGATCCTGATAGTTTAAAAACAGGACAAGCAAAGGCCAAATCCCTTTTCTCCAAAGAATCGATGCAATATTACACCAAAGACCAACTTCCGGGTCTTATTTCGATTATACTGCATGAAGTTGCCCACAATATGGGACCGAGTCACGAGTACAAAGTTAAAGGCAAGACAGATGTTGATATTTTTGGGGGAGCACTGGCGACAACTCTTGAAGAATTAAAAGCTCAAACAGGAGCTTTGTGGTATACAAAACTGTTACTTGATGAGAAGATCATCGATCAGAAACTGGCTTATCAATCCTGGCTCCACTCTATTTATTGGGCCTTTGGGCATATTTCCAAGGGAATGTACAAACCCAACAACAAACCACGTCCTTACAGCCAGTTGGCTGCAATTCAAATTGGTTTTCTCATGGATAAAGGTGCGGTTCAATTCAAGCCTGAATTAAAGGTCGCCAACGGTAAAGACAAGGGAGCTTTCGTGGTTCACCTGGATAAATTTCCGGGAGTTTTGGATGAATTGATGAAACTTGCGGGCCAGATAAAGGCCGCCGGCCAAAAAAGCGAGGCTGAAAAATTGATTAAAAAATATGTGGACAGTGACAAAGTACCCCAGGAATTGATCAAAGAAAGAATCCAGCAATATTCCAAGGCAAGTTTTGTCTATGGTTGGAAAATTTAATCTGAAAGAAGTTTACCTTTGATTCCCCAGTTTTCCCTTTCAAACTCTTCAATGACAACATAAATATATTTTGGTGGTTTTCCGGCTACTTCGGTGATAGTGCGAGTGAATTGAGCAGTGATTTCTTTTTTCTGTTCTTTGGTTAGTTTACCAACTGTTTTTAAATTAACTACTGGCATTTTTCTTCTCCTGGGTTAAAATTAGTTAGTTCCCATCCCAGAATGGGGGTTTTTGACTGAATGAGAAGTTTGCCTCAGATGTGCGGAGTAACTGCGCCGACATAGTTGACACTATTTCAAGCAGTTACGACAAAGCAGATGAGGTAAAATTCCGTCGCCAGACGATGACATCCATTTTTGGGATTGGAACCAGTTACTTGGTAAATATTATGCTTAAATTTTTATTTGCGATTTTTATAACATATTTTATTTGTTTTATCCAAACAGTCCGGGGAGTTGACAAAAAAACTGACAAATCTAAAACAAGGGTTCAAAAAATCGATGCCAATATCAAGGCTCCAAAATCGCCGTTTTCAACCTACCGACTCGGTTTTTTTACAGATTTTCACTATTTGCCGGAGTTTTCTCAGAGAATTTTCATGAAAGCTTCCCCCGCCTTTTCCATGTATTCCACAGGAATCAATTTTACCTTGTTTAAAACCAGAAAAATTAAGTTTATTTTTTCTGCAGGGGTTCTTCTGCCTGATATCAAACAGGGAAATTATCTGGGAATCAACGAAAATTACAGTGAAATACATTATCTTGAATTCAATAATCTGAAAATGACTTTTATCGGTTGGGAAATTTACTGGCAAAACAAAATTTCATTAGATATTTCCTGGTTTGCCGGGGGAGGAATTCGTCTCGGCTATCTCAGTGGCAGCATGAAGTCCACCAGTGCCCAGGGTTGTAATCAAGATAACTGGCGGGATCCATACAGTGGAGTTCATTATACTGGGGATTGCTGGCATGATAATTTCAAAGAATTTTACAGTGATGTTGATTATCCCTGGGTATTTGGTTTTTTAAATTTAGGGGGTGGACTTGTTTATCAGTTCAGTCAAAAATTGGGAGTTGTATTATCCTCTTTTCTTGAATTTCCGGGATTTTTGCGAGTTAATCTTGCTTTAGACTATGTTCTTCCCTTTTAATTTTTCCAGAATGCTCTTTCCAGTCTCACCTCAAAATTTTCAATCTGGGTATTTTTGTCGGTGGTAACCTCTATTTTTTTTGAATTTCCCGGTTTCAGCAAAGCAATTCTGGTTCTGAGTCTGTCGATGACTTGCTTTTTCTGATTATAGAGAGTTATTTCAAATACAATACCTTCAATGGGAAGCTTTGCCTGATTTGTTGTTTTTGCATTTATAATAAAGGTATCTTCGTCCTGGACGCCGTAAATGGAATCGATTTCAAGAAACGGTTCTATTTCATTACGCTGGTCTATCCAGTGATCAATCTTTTTGAACTGGATGATTGCTTTTTTATTGTCAATTATGGTTTGAAATCTGGAAGTGAAATTGAGACCAATGAGCCCTGAGATACCAGGTCCGCTGCAATTGTCACAGATAGAAAATACCAGGGGAGATATTTTATTGTTGCCGATTTCAACTTTGTCCAGGAGGATAACCGGTAGTTCTCTGCTGCCTCCGGCTGTTTGTACTGCCATTGAGGAATTCCCCCGGGAAAGTTTGAGTTTTTCAAAGGTGTTGTTGTTGATGGTGCTGATGGTGGCCCCGGTATCCAAGATAAAATTGCCGGTAAAATGGTGGTTGCCATTGTAAATTGTGGCTGAAATTATTATTGAACCGTCCTTGTATATAAATGGGACTTCTCCCCTGTTTCCGGTAATTTTTTTCAGAAAACGGGAAAGTAGCAAATCACCTTTTTCCCGTTTTTCCGTTGATGAAAAATCTAAAAACCAGTTGCCGTGTTCGTTAAGAATTTCGATGGTTCGGCTGGAAGCCCCCAAAATAAGTATAAAACTGATAAACCAATAGATAGCACCGGTCAGGGCAAAAGAGAGTCCGAGACGATGGTGGTGACCTTTAAAAAGTTTATATAAAGCAAAAATTGGTGCAAGCAAAAATAGTACCGGGGAGAGCAATGCCTGAACAAAATTCTCTCCAATGATTGCCGCGGTATAAGCTGAAAACAGAATAAAACCTGCCGCAATTCCCAGCAGCAGGAAAATGAGAATTATTTTTTTGATAATTTTTCTGGTTCTTCCGGAGGCTTTGGCTTTGGTTATTTGGTTTTTCATGGGAATTGTCAGGTTTTTAATTTATGACCCACTTTGTTTTCAACAGAGGCAATTTTGTTGATGATACCGTCTTTTCTGTCTTTCCGATAATCAACCTTGAGGTTGAGTACAATTCTTTTGCTGCGCTCCTGCATTTTTTGATGACAGGTTTCTATTACCTGCATGCATTCATCCCAAGTTCCTTCTATGGAAGTAGACATGGCTCCGAATTTATAGGGTAGACCACTTTTTTCTATAATTTTCAGTGAGTTTGAAACATATTCAGAAAGGCTGTCGCCTTTGTCAAGAGGATAAAGACTGAAATCAAAAATCATTTTCTGCTGGTTATTTTTCATTTGTGTCCTCCTTGATGGGAAGCAATTGTTTAAGCAGGGTAGCGCAGGGTTTGAGAGTTCCTTCACAAAGAACAAGAGAACGCAACCCTTGGGGCCAACTCTGTTTGATCTGGGTGAACCCATTTTTTAGATAAAGAGTTGAAAGGGATTCCGAAAGAGAGATAAAACCTGCTTTTGCTGCAAGTTTTCCCCACCAGTTTCTGGCTCCGGACAAGGATGTAGATTGTTCAATCAGCAACAATTGTCCCCCGCTTTTTAGTTGGGCAGTTAGTCGAAGGAACCAGACATCTGTTTTGTGAGTATTGGCGGGAATTGTATCCATGGCAACAACCAGATCAAATTTTTCTGCATTTTGTTTTGGTAATTTAAGGGTTGGTTTGTAACCTTTCAGGACAAGTTTCCTGCCGATTTTACCATTACCTAAAAAAAGCAATTTGAGATCGTCCGTGGGGGGAGGTAATTTATCGAACAGGGTTGTCAGAAGATTTGAAGTAGCTTTTATCTTTTCTTTGCTCATTCTTTTTAATCATATCCTAAAACAGGTCAAAATCAACTTTTCTGGAATCAATAACCCTATTCTGTCTATTCTGGGATAAGCCTCTGATCAGACGGATTTGCAAGGTGGATGATACTTTCAATAGGGAATGGTAAGGGGGTATTTGTTTCCCCGACGCAAGATGACAGTATAAATAGAATTACCGGGACGGATAAAAGCAAGATACTTGGATAATTGTTTTATGTTTTTGAGTTTTTTCCGGTTTACCCGAATAATGATATCTCCTTGTTTCAGTCCAAGGCTGCGACCATATGCTTTTCTTTTCAAGCTTTTAATTTGTGCCCCCGATCCTTTTGTATCTGTTATTTTGATACCCAGATAAGTGGTAAAAATAGAAAGAGCTTTTTTGGGTTTGAGAGCTGATACCTTAACCCGTTTTGTTTCTTTTGATGTTTTGACTTTAATTTTTTCACCAACAACCAGAGTTGATAAAGCTCTGGTAAATGATTGGATGTCGGTAATTTTATAATTTTTAAGTTTGAGAAGAGCAGTACCCGATTTGATTTTGGCTTTGTCAAAGGGACTATTCTTAAAAACTTTGGAGATATGAACTTTGTTGTTTTTATTGGTGACGCTAATTCCCAGATAAACTGCTCTGGTTTTGCCAAAATTTGTCAATTCGTTGACAATTCGTTTAGTTTGGCTGGAGGGAATTGCAAATCCTATGTTGTTGGCGGTTTTATGGATAAAGGAGTTGATTCCGATTACTTCTCCCTTGATATTCAGCAGGGGGCCTCCGGAATTGCCTGGATTAATAGCGGTGTCTGTCTGGATAACATTGGGATAGAGTCTCTTATTGATAACTAGATTGCGGTGAAGAGCACTGACGATTCCCCTTGATGCAGAAGAAGACAGACCATAAGGATTACCGATTGCGATAACAGTTTCTCCGATCATGATTTTATCGGAGTTACCTAGTTTTGCATATGGAAACTTGGTTTTACCCTTGATTTTCAAAAGAGCAATATCAAGCTTTTTATTTGTTCCGACAACCTTTGGTTTATATACTTTTCCATTTTGCAATTTGACTTTGAGCTTAAAGGCTTTGGTAACAATATGTTCGTTGGTTACGATATAACCTTTTGCAGAGATCAAAATTCCGCTGCCCAATACTGGCAAGGATTTGCGAGCTGGAAAAGGTAAATTGGAATGGGAAGAACGGGGATTGAAAGGGTTAAATTTTCTCTTGCGGCTTGAATAGATAGAGACCACAGCCGGGGATATCTGTTTTACAACTTTTACAATAGGGGTGATTCGGGAAGATTCAGAGCTTTTATTGTTGGGGGCAACCATTATTCCGGCCAGAAAAATTATAGATAAAGCCATATCTTTTCCTTGGTTTTATTTGAAGCAGGGGGAAGGACTCTCCTGCCCGATAATTTCATCACAGATGAAAATATTTTCACATTCACCTTTGTAACAATTTGTCAGATCTTCCTGAGTATCACGATCCAGATCTTTACATTCGTCTATACATCCTTCAATATCCACATCACCGCCACAGTTCAAACATTCTCCCGCTCTTTGACAATAAGCCCGGCAATAATCGGTTTCACTGGTACAGGTCCATAATGAGAACGAGAAAAAAAGAAAAAAGAAAATATATTTCATTTTTTACTCCTGGTGTAGTTTCAGTTTCATGACAATCTTTGCAGAATTGTTTTAAACATACTAGAGATTCTTTTTAATTTCTTTTCACAACTTTGAAATTCACTGGTAGATTCACCCAAGCCGGCGTCGATAATTTCCTGGCCTTCTTCCAGGCTTTCTTTGGCCTTTTTGAGAGCTTCCGGTCCGTAACTTGTATTTTCAATCAAAGGTTCAACTTTTACAAGGTTTTCCCTGATCATTTTAAGGTATTTTTCTAGTTTATTTTTGTTGTTGTCTTCAGTTTGGGTGACGATTGCCGGTTCAGCCAGATCAGATTTTTTTTCCGACTCTTGGTTTTCAATTTTTTTTATGCCGGATTTGATGTTTACAGTATCAAAATTCAAGGAACCGACAGGCTTGGTGGAAAAAATTACATCTTCTTCATCGTTTTGGGAAGAAGGCATCCCGGAAATGTTTGCAGAATCATCGAGAGGAGCAGGTTTGGGAACTTTTGCAGTAGGGGTTCCCATATTGGGTGAGAAATTGGAACTGATATCGGCTGTGTTTTTTCGTTTTCGTGGTTTCGATTGTTCTTTTTTCTGAGGAACTTCGGTTTTTGGAGTTTGGTTTTTGTTTTTATTGCCATCAGTGATATTTTTGTTTTCTTTGTTTTTCTTGATAATATCTTTTATTTCCTGATCACTGAGGTTGGATTTGGCTGTAATTGTAATTTCCTGCATTTTTCCGGTGGCAAGATCTTTGGCTTGAACAGTGACAATTCCATTGGCATTGATGTCAAAGGAAATCTCTATGTCTAATTCTCCTTTTTCCGCCGGTCTCAAGCCGGTGAGAGTAAATTCTCCCAGTAATTCGTTTTTGTCAGCTATGGAATTTTCACCTTGGAAAACAATTATTTTAACTGCCTGCTGATTTTTTACTACGTTGGTGAAGATCTGTTTTTCCGAGGTGGGGATGGTAGTATTAGCTTCAATGATTTTGTAGAAGGCTCCTCCTGAAGTTTTGATACCGAGGGAATGGGAAGTGACATCCAAAAGAAGAAGTTCTTCTTTTTCTTCATCGTTGTTAACCAGTGAATCGCCTTGAATTGCAGCTCCCAGAGCGACTACTTCGTCAGGGTGTACACCTTTGGAAGGTTTTTTACCGAAGAATTCTTTTACTTTTTCCTGCACCAGAGGCATTCTGGTCATTCCGCCCACCAGAATTATGGAATCAATGGAAGAAAGAGCAATAGAACTTTTTTCCAGGCTGGATTTGCAAATTCTGATGGTTCTTTCAACCAGGTCTGAAGAGAGTTGTTCAAGTTTATCCCGGGTTAATCTGGTTTTGAGATGGTAGGGATCTGATTTGCCGGTTGAAATAATGAAGGGAAGATTGATTTCTGATTCCTGCAAGGTGGAAAGCTCACATTTTGTTTTTTCGGAAATATCTTTCAGTCGCTGCAGAGCCATTTTGTCCTTGCGCAGATCTATGTGGTTTTCCTTGGCAAAATTGAATACAATCCAATCCATGATTCTGCGATCAAAATCTTCTCCGCCCAAAAGGCTGTCTCCGGCAGTACTGATAACTTCAAAAACTCCGTTGCCGATATCGAGAACGGAAATGTCAAAGGTGCCGCCGCCGAGATCGTAAATTGCAATTCGTTTTTCAATATCTTTGCCAAAACCATAGGCCAGGGCGGCAGCAGTAGGTTCGTTGATTATTCTGATAATTTCCAGTTGGGCAATTTTGCCGGCATCCTTGGTTGCCTGTCTTTGGGAATCTGTAAAATAAGCCGGAACGGTAACTACCGCTTTGTTGGTGTTGGCACCCAGGTATTCTTCAGCCACTGATTTCATTTCGGTGAGAATAAAAGAACTCAATTCGGCTATACTGAATTTTTGATCGCGAAGGACAATACGAACATCTCCATTTTTGCCGGCTACCAGATTGTAGGGAAGATTGGAGCGCAGGTTTTCTACTTCCGGACTATTGAATTTGCGACCGATTAAGCGTTTAAAGGCAAATGCAGTGTTGGAAGAATTGGTAATTGCTTGTCTTTTTGCCATGAATCCAACCAGGCGTCTTCCGGTTTCAGCGATAGCAACCATGGATGGAGTAGTATCGTAACTACCTTTGTTGGCAATAACGATGGGGTTGTCTTCTTCTACTAGAGCAACACAGGTATTGGTTGTTCCTAAATCTATGCCGATTACTTTGTCAGCCATTTGGTGCTCCTTGAATATGGTTTTGGTTGAAAGAGTCAATGTTTGAAATTTTTACAACCGAAGTTGAACAGGATCTTCTATTCAGTCTGGATTGCTGGTTTTTAAATCAAGATTATTCAACATCGAATCTTTCTTGCGTTTTATTTCAGGATTTTTGCTGAACCTGAATGAAAGAGAGAAAAAGTGAGCTGCTTTTTCTCGGTTTTTAAGTTGTTCTTGTTTATTTCCCTGGTTGAGAAAATAATTGGAGATCTTTTTGTTAATTATTTTGTTAATTCTAAGATTAAGATTGTTGTTCTTAATCTTTCGGGAACTCAAGGTATCAGCTGCTGTCATGTTGACAATGGCTTGTTCGAATTCTTGTTTGGAAAAAAGCTCTTTCGCCGCATCCAGCAAAATTCCCGGTTTGATTTTTGTGTTCAGAATAAAAAATTTTTTTTTGCTGTTATTACCATGTCCAGACAGATTGACCTTATCATATTTTCTTTTTTGAGCAAAACTTGTTTTTTTCAAATTATTGTTTTGGGAGGGGGATTGATTTTTATCGGGAGTGAACCCTGTTGATTTTTTACTTTTTTTTTTAGTTGTTTGGTAAAGGGGATTTGTAAAACTGAGGGTTCCTTGAAATGAATTCTGAATTTTCTGTCGGTTTTCGCGCTTGGAGATGAGTTTGTAGTTGTCGGAAATAATTTTAAAAATCTGATGAAGTATGTCTTTGTAGGGGCCGAGTTTTTTTCCGTAATAGCGATCAGGGTGAAACCTCATGGTGAATTTGCGAAATTTTCTTTTAACTTCTTTATCGGAGTAGTCTTGATCGAGATAAAAGATCTGAACCGGGTTGAGTTTGGTGATAGTATTGTAGACTCTGAGAATTTCTTCCTGTCTTTGTTGAGAAATTTCCACTTCATCGGTTCCCTGCAGTTTTTCAACGCATTCAATAGGAATGAGATATTGTTCAGGAATAAGATATTTACCGGATGTTGATTTTTTTGGAGTTTTCTCCGATTCAAAATAAACTATATTAGCTTTGGCCAGTTGCTTCAGTTCCTTTATAACATCATCAGGGGAGCGGGTGCATAAAGAAGCAATTTCTTTGATTGTTGCTTTGCCGTCGATTTTTGACAATAAGAAGAGTGTCTGCTGTTCTCTGGGCATTTTCTGCCATTTTTGATGATTGTGCAAAGCAGGGATAGAATTTTTATTTATGGATGACATATATACCTGTTTATTGTTTGCAAAGTAACGGGTGTTTGAGTTCCCAAAAAAATAATTGATAAATGCTCTTTCAGACTGAATGAAAACTATCTGAAGGAATTTATGCAAAACTCCAAAAGTTGTTCCAGTTCCCTAATATTGGAATCTATTAAAAAATAATAGATCCAAATTCTGTTAATTTCAAGCTGAGTATTGCCGGTTCTTGATTTAAAATAGAAAATATTGTCATGAGTTTAATTTTTTGGCTATTTTTGCCAACAGTTCTTCTTTTACTTGTGCTTTGTTTTTTGGGAGTTTGCTGCCTGGAGGTTTGAGCAGTTCAATTTCGATTCCCTGAGGCAGTTCGGGCAAATCCTTGTCGCCAGTACCGGCGACTATTAAAAGTTTAATGTTGTGTTTACTGGTTAATTTCATGATTTTATCAACTAATTTTCCGTTAAAAGTCTGTGAATCCAGTTTGCCTTCTCCGGTAATTACCAAATCGGAAATTTTGATTTTATTTTCCAATTGGGAAATGGAGGCAAAAAAATTACTGCCGTTAATAAGAGGCCACTTGAACAGATTGTTGAAAGTGGCAGGTATGCCTCCGGCTGCTCCATAGGCCGGTTGATCCACAAAAGAGCCGCTTGTTTTTTTCAAAACTTTCGCCAAGTTGATAAATCCGGCTTCAAACATGTTTATTTCATTTGTCCTCACCCCTTTTTGGGGCCCGTAAACCCTGGTTGCTCCATTAGTCCCGAGCAGTGGATTTTTGACATCACAAACCATTTTGACCTGGTGTTTTGATAAATCAGAAATTTTTGATTGTGGTCCAATCGAACAAAGATCGACCAGAGTTCCTCCTCCCGGTTTCAGTTTTTCCCCTTTTGAATTTTGCAAATCAAGACCGAGCCCACCCAAAGCATCTTTGCCTCCGTCGATGGTTGCGGTTCCTCCCAGGGATAAATACCAGACATAGTGAGGATAATTATCAAAGAGATCTTTTAATGCTTTTCCCAGACCGAAACTTGAGGCAATTTTGGGATTGTCAAGTGGTTGAGGCATAAGTTCATAACCGATAATTTTGGCTGATTCGAGGAAACCGATTCTTTTGTCCGGGCAGATTGCATAAGGGAAAGACAATTTATTGCCAAGGGGATCAATACATTCTTTTGAGTGAATTTCGCATTGGTTATAATAACAGAAAACTTCCAGGCTACCTTCGCCTCCATCGCTGACAGGAAGGGAATAGACGGTGTCTATGTGTTTATTGGCTTTGAGTGCCAGCGAGATAATGTTGGTTGCCTGGATGGAAGTCAAATAGGACTTGAAAGAGTCCGGGGCGACGGTAATGATCATATTAAACTACCTGATCCCAGTTTCAGAATAAAAGTTCTTTGAGGGATACTAAGTCTGAATATATCTTTTATGTTGTTAGGAAGCAAAGCTTTTCTTGGACAATTTGAAAAAGTGTTTTGGAAAAATTCTCCATTTGCCAATTTTTGTGCTGACCCAATACTCTTTTCAAACTTACTTCCTTTTCTTACTTCTTTTCTTATCCGGTCCCTTATGGTATTAAAACTGGAATTGACCAGTTCCGTTTCAAAAAGAAAGGATGCTGTTTTGCAGGATATATTCACTAAAAATATTGAAAAAACAATTTTGCCTTCAGGTTTGACAATAATTACCCAAAGTACAACCTTGGTGCCTGTTACAGCGGTAAATATACGAATTGATGCTGGGGCTTCAGATGAAGAAAAAAAAGCTGGAGCAGGTTTGGCGCACTTTATTGAACATATGTTGTTCAAGGGTACGGCTGCAAGGGGAGTTGGAAAAATTGCCCAGGAAGTTGAAAATCTGGGCGGTTCCATCAATGCTTATACAAGTTTTGATGAAACTGTATATCACGTGGTGATGCCGGCTTCAGGGTGGTTAACCGGATTGGATGTGTTGTTGGACGCCTTGCTTTCCTCAACTTTCGACGAAAAGGAGATGGAAAAAGAAAAGAAAGTAGTTCTTGAAGAATTAGAGCATCGCAACAATTCACCTTCAGCTTTGGCGTCCAATGATATTTTCAGCCTTGTTTACCAGAATTACCACTATGGGTATCCCATTATCGGTCGTCGGGAGACTATCAATGAATTCACAAAAGAAGATCTGGAAAATTTTATTTATTCCCGCTATACCCCTGATAAAACAACTATAGTAGTGGTTGGGGATGTTGAACATCAGCAGGTGGTTACAGAAGTAAAATCAAGATATCATTTTTCTTCCAAGGGGGTTCACAAATACAATCGTCGCAGGTCTTTCAAAGTTGGTGATAAAATGATCACTTTGAAGAAAGGACCATGGAATGAAGCATATTTCAATCTGGGTTTTTACACTGATTCTTTTGATTTGATGACAGCATCGGCTCTCGATATTCTTGGGATTATTCTCGGTGAAGGTGAAAGTTCACGCTTGGAAAAGGTCTTGAAATTGCAAAGAGATCTTGCTCTTTATACCTATGCTTGGAATTTTGCTCCGGCAGATACGGGATGTTTTTTGGTGGGCTGTGTTCTTCCTCCCGAAAATATTATTCCCGCCATTGAAATTATCAAGAGTGAATTGCAAAAGCTGCGTGAAATTTCTCTTTCCGAGTTGAATAAAGCCAAAATGACCCTTAAAAGTGATCAGATTTCTACTCTACAGACAGTTCAGGGAACTGCCGGTACCATAGGCTATTATAATTCACTGATTGGAGATCCTGCTGGGGAATCCGAATATTTGAAATATGTAAACAACCACAATCTCAAATCATTGAAGATGGTTTATGACAAATATTTTTCCAACCCGCTGAAAATCTCTCTGGTTGTGCCCCAAAGCAGCAAGGTTGAAAAAGATAAAATAAAGAAGGTTCTCCTTTCTCCTCCACCTGAAAAAGAGAGTATAACCCTTGAAAAGCCTGAGGGAGTTGGAATTAGAAAAAGCCATCTGCAAAATGGAATTACTTTGATTACCGTCGAAGATCACAGCTTGCCCTTTGTGACTATCAGAGTGGGCTGGCAGGGAGGATTATTGGCAGAAAATACTGATAATAACGGTATTTCCCAATTGTTGTCCTCGGTTATTATTCGAGGAAGCAAACTATACAGCGGCGAAGAAATACACCGCAAACTTGAGGAAAAAGGGGGTAAATTAATAAGTTTTTCCGGTCGCAACAGCTTTGGCCTGCGCCTTGATGTTCTCAGTGAAAATTTGGATGAAGGCATGGATCTGCTTGCTCAAACAATGCTTTTTCCACTTTGGAATCCACAAGAATTTGAACGCGAGAAAAAACTGCTTCAGGAAACATTGATCAGTGAAAAAGATCGACATGGCTATCAGACAGTACGATTGTTCGAAAAAGCCCTTTATGGAACCAGCCATCCCTACGGTCTCAATATAAGTGGCAGTGAAAGTTCCCTTGCAACCATGGAGCTTGATCAACTGGCAAAGTATTGGCAGGAGCACTATCCCCTGGATAAAATGACAATTACCTTAGTGGGAGATTTTTCACCTGAGAGAGTCAAAAACAGATTGAATTTTTTACTCGGTCAAATTAAATCATCAACCACTGTTGGTAAATTACCTCTGAAATTTGATGATTATCATAAAGTTGCCAGTCTCACTAAGAAAGTTGATATTTCACAGACCCATCTGATGTTTGGGGTAAAAGGAACCACTATTCAGGAAAAGCAACGTTTTCCCCTGGAGGTTATTGCCTCAGTGCTCAGCGGTCAATCAGGAAGGCTTTTTTTAGACCTCAGAGATGAACAATCTTTGGCTTATGATGTTCAGGCGATGAGTCTGGAAGGATTGGCACCGGGATATTTTGCCTGTTATCTTGCTGTCAGTCCGGAATCTCTCCAAAAGTCCGTCGAAGAAGTGCTCAAACATTACAGACGATTGCAAAATGAAATAATCGGTGAAGAAGAGTTTCATCGGACCAGAGAATATTTAATCGGATCCCATCAAATTGGTTTGCAACACAGAACTGCATTGGCAGCGGCAATTTTTTATGGTGAACTTTATGGTATTGGGATGGATTCTTATCAGAATTATCGTAAAAGGATCAATCAGGTTACTAAGCAGCAGGTTCAGGAAATTGCCCGGGAATATTTTACCGAGGAAAGATTTGTATTATCTGCATATGGCAAAGGAATTGAGGGTAAAAATATTTTAGAATTTATTGGATAATTTTTTGATAATCAACTACTATTAAACAAAATTGTTACCAAAGGAACATAATTTATTCTCTGAAGGAACATAATTTATTCTCTGGTGTTCAAAATATCAGTTACACTTAAGAGAGCAATCAGCCAATTTTAATCCGGTTCCCATTATTCAAATGGGAATTGCACGGCTTTAAAATTCTTATTATCTTATGGATAAACACAACAACAAAACTAACAGTCCCGAACTGGAAACTACTAATAAAACTGATTCCGGAAAAGCCATTGATTCCTGCAAGTCAAGCGTCGATTCAACCAAAAATTCTTCAAAATTGGGCAAAAACCCGAAAGGGACAGAATCATCTCCCCCTGAAGACAATAAAAATGCCAACCCAGAAGTCTTCACAAAGAAAAAATCAAATTCAGCAGTGGGTCATGCCAAAACTCAGAGTTTCACCGATGAAGATTCCGGCAAAATAGTTGAACCTCTGGTTCAGGTCGACAGTTCCGAAGTTCAGGTTACCAGCGAAGAGTTTCCTCCCAAAAACAACGAAGACAACAAATCTACCCATGTTCTCAAAAAAAACAGGAAAACAGAAGTTTTAAGCAGTGATTCCCAAAACCAGGATAAACACCTCGAAGACGGTCCTCTTACAGGGAGGTTTTTTGAAGGTAAATACAAAGTTGGAAAGCTTCTTGGAGAAGGAGGAATGGGTCAGGTTTACAAAGCAACTCATGTGATGATGAGAAGTGAAGTTGCTCTCAAGATTCTGCTTCCGGATTTTATCCAAAAAACCGATATTGTTGAACGTTTTCGACGGGAAGCCGAGTCAGCCAGTCGGCTTAACAGTCCGAATATTATCAATGTAAAAGATTTCGGCCGTTCCGAAGATAATATCTTTTATCTGGTTATGGAATATGTAGATGGGATTTCACTGGGAAATCATTTCCTTGATGCTCCTTTCAACTGGCGTCGTTCCTGCCGTCTCATGATACAGATTCTTCAAGCCCTGGATCTTGCACACCAAAATGGCATTATCCATCGCGATCTCAAACCTGACAATATTATGATAGTTGAAGACAAAGGTGGAGAAGAACTGGTAAAAATTCTCGATTTTGGTATTGCCAAACTCAATGAAAATACTAATGATATTCAGGTTACCAAAGCCGGCATGATTTTTGGTACTCCTACTTATTTGTCGCCGGAACAAGCTCAGGGTAAAACAGTAACCTTTGCTGCCGACATCTATTCTGCTGGTATTTTGCTTTATCAAATGGTTACCGGCCGGCTTCCCTTTGAGTCCGAATCCACCATAAATCTTATCAACGCCCATATCAACGAACCACCCCCCAGACCCAGTCAATATGTTAATTCATTGCCCGAAGGACTTGAATCCATCATTTTGAAAAGTCTCAGCAAAAATCCCAGAGAGAGATTTAATTCTGCCTATCATATGCAGGTTGCCCTGGAAAAATTACTTGAGATTCCTTCGGCTCGAACCACTATTCCCATTAAAGTCAGTTCAAGGATGGGAGATTTTTTCTACACTCGTTTGGGAAAGTTGCTTATTTTTGTTTTGCCTCTTATTTTACTCGCAGGTATAGCCTTCTTTTTCTTTTTTGATATCAAGGTTATTGACAAGGAATCAGATGTTAAAATCGAAAGTTACCAGCCCGCCATAAAAAATGATTATAAAGAAAAAAAGATTATGTTGAAAGAAACTTCCCTTGTCAAAAAACTAGTCAGGCAGGGTAAGTTGGAACAGGCAATGCTGATGGCGGAATTCAACCTCGAAAAAGACCCATCCAATGTTAAATCAGCCAAAGAATTGACCTATGCCCGCAAAGCCTTTGTCGATAAAAACAAGAAAAAACAGATCGAGGAATTGTATTCTCTTGAGGAACGTTCTGAAATTGATAACTTTGTGGTTAAATTGGAAAACTGGGAAAAGTGGTTTCCACGGGATGAGTTTGTTAATCTTGCTTTGGGGCTTGGTTATTTTAAAATCAAAAATTATGCCGCCGCTATAAAACATATCGCCAAAGCTCTTTTATTAAGCCCCAGATTCTGTGAAAAGAAAGAAGTCAAAGATGCCATCTTGAAAATGCTTGTCGATAAAAGACAATGGGTCAGAGCCAGAGCTCTCGATCTGGTTAAAGAAGCCTACCTCAAAACTCCTCGCAAAGAAATTAAATTTCTATTGAAAGTAGTCAACGACAACCAGATCGATGTTGATACCAGATACGGAGTATACGCTTTTCTTCATCGCAGGGGTATTGACGAAGGCATAGATTATAATACTTTCTGGCGCAAACAATTGCGCTGGTCAACTAAATGCGAAGTCAGAGCCAAGGCTTCCAACTGGTTCAGGAAAAACGGGACAAAAGACGATTTATCTTTTCTTGAAGTAAGAGTGAAAGATAGAAGTTTCAGCACCGGCAGCGGCAAGAAAATTTCCACCAAATGCTATCGCTCAGATCTTAAAAAAGCTGTCAAGACCATAGAAAAAAGCGAAGGCAAAAAATCTGAAAAATCAGAGTAATTTTATTATTTTTCTGAAACTACAAAGGGAGCAAGGGGAGTTTGGGTGAAAAGGGGCTCAAGATTGGTTTTGACAATTCTGTGAAGACTGGAAAATTTCAATTTGTCATCCATTTTTTCAGTTAAGGCTGCAGTGATATCCTCGTAAAAGTTTTCAGGTTTCATTGTGGTTCTGTCCTGCTCAAATTGGTTAACAATTTTTGCCGGAATTGATTTTACAGAGTAATTTTGGGTGTAATGAAAACTCAAAGCCGAGGTTCTCAGCATATCACCAAAAGTGATCTCACCGGGTTGTTTGCGAGAGAGTCCTTGTAATCCTTCAATTGTAAGTATTTCCGGGGGAATTTTTAAATAGTTGAAAAAGAAAATTTTCAATTTACTCATATCTTCAATCAAAGTTCCGGCGAAGGATATCTGCTCGAGGGAAGTGAAAAAGACCTCCTCTTCTCTACCCAATAATCCCAGATGGAAGGTTGGATGTCCCTTGGTAATTGCATTATAAAATTGCAGCCAGTTTCCTTCAAGCAAAGTGGAGGTCCTTGGGCTGATAGAGATATGACCGGAACGGGAGAGAGTAAGTGCGAGAGTTTTAAGCTGGAGTCCGAGGCTGTATCCACAACTGAATAATCTGCTGATGCTGATATTGTTGAGGGCTCGGGTGAATTCATTTTCTTTGTTTTTGGAGACATAGGCAATGCCCAGATTTATGCTGCCGAAAGCAAGTTTGATAATACGAGAAAATCCCTCTTCATCATCAGGGGTTACTCGGTCAGCTGCAGCCATTTTGTTTATCAGGTGCAAAACAGCTTTGTTGATCTCTTCTGCTTTGTTGTCTCTGAGGTTTTTATAAGCGGTATGGAAAGGACTTTCTTTTTTGAAAACAGAAGGGAGGACAGGAATAATGGTTTCTTCATCAGATTTGATGTAATCTTTGGTTTTTTCATCAAGTTTGATCCGGGCGGGATCTGTCATCTGATAAACTGAAAGTGCATCGTAATAATCCCAGAAGCCAAGTATTTCCAGCCTGTCTTTAGATGTTTTGTAAGCATTTTCCTGGAGATTAAAACTGGTGTCCCACATGGAGTTTGACAGAATATGCTGAGCAAGTTCAATGTTATAGCGATAAAGATTGTCAACCAGACCCATTAAAGCTTTCCAGACATCTTCATTGATCCCGGCTTTAGGCCTGAGTTCAAAAAAAGAATCGGGAGTTTGATAATAGATGGCATCATTGAATTCGGGTGGCGTTTCTTCTTTCAGATTAAATATATGAGCACTTTTAACCAGAAAGTAACCAGTCATACTGGGATCTATCTCGTCAACCAAATTGCCGAGTTTTTCGAATCCGATATTGAGAAGAGCCTGCAGCCAGTCGAGATATCTTGCTAATTTAATTTTATCTTTGTTCCAGCAGTCAAAATCGAGAAAAATTTGAATTTGCTGGGGTGCAGCGTATTCAACCAGTTCAAGTGCGTCATTAAGACCAGTTTTGGTAATTATTGCATAAAGATCATAAGCAGGTATTTTAGGAATGAGTTTTTCAATTCCATCGATTTCCAGAAGAGGATCTATGGAATTGGTTATTTTTGCCAATTTAACAGCTTCAAGAAGATTAGAATTGAGTTTATCCGGTTTATTTGCTGTCATTTCTGTTGCTGTCCTGATGTTTCGAGTTATTTTGACTATTTGGATCTTTTTCTTTTTGTGCTGCTTCCTGGTCACTAAAAAATTTGGTAAGATTTTGGATGGGGCCCGCACATCCTCTGGTTAACACCATAAACACTGCTACAAGAAAGGCAACGGCAACTATCATTTTGTCATAAGTTGCAGATTTGGCTTTACGTTTGTACAGTCGATGATTTTTCCTGCGTCTTTGGATAGAAGGGGGAAGAGGTTCGGATTCAGCAGGCTTATTTTTCTTTTCGGGATTAGATTTATCTGAATTATTCATGGATATTAAGCCGGGATTATGTGTTTAAGTTTTAGTTGGACTGCATCCCCACCTCTGAAATAATCTATTTCAGGAGTGTAGATTATGTCAACATATTGTTTTATCTTGTTTCGTTGTGAAAACATATTGAACCCGATGGCACGGATTGTTTTTCTGGTTTTGCGATCTTTCAGATAGAGGGATATATGTTTCTGAGCGGGATAGCGCATGGAAACAACTTCAAGTTTTCTGGTGAGAAAAACAGGTTCTGGATTGTGATTACCAAAAGGAGAGAACAGTTTCAATTCTTCCATAAAGGTTGGAGTCAGTTCAGAAAGAGAGATTTCCGCGTCAACAGCGATTTCAAGAATTTCAATATTATCAGGTTTATTCTGTTCCAGTTCCTGATCAAATTTATTGGCAAATTTGCGAATATTTGCAGTTTCTATTTCCAGGCCTGCTGCTCCGCTGTGACCTCCGAAGGTAATAAGAAGATCCTGACAACGAGAAAGAGGATTGTAAATATCAATGTTCCTCCATGTTCTGATGCTGCCACGCCCTTTTTTTCCTTCGATACCGATGACAACGGCAGGTCGTTTGAATTTCTCAACTAATTTCGCAGCCACTATCCCAACGATGCCAAGATTCCAGTTTTCACCGGAAACAACAATTGACCAGCGGTAGTTGAGAGAAGCTTCAGCCTGTTTGACAGCTTCTTTATAAATGTTCTTTTGCAATTCTTGCCTTTTGGTGTTTAACAGATTGAGTTTTTCGGTTACCTCCAGGCTTTTTTTGGGTTTTGTGCTGGTTAGCAGCTCCATGGCCAGAAAGGCCTGGTTCATTCGTCCGGCAGCATTAAGTCGGGGAATCAATTTAAAAATAACAGTTTTTTCGTTGAAGGGTTTTTTCTGATTGATTCTGGAAAACTTCTTCAGAATATTTATTGATTTGCGTTGATTATTTTTCAAAAGTTTTAGCCCGTATTTGACTAAAATACGATTGATTCCTTTTAAAGGGGAAACGTCAGCCAAAGTACCCAGAGCAACGATATCCAGATATTTTTTGGGATCAGGCAGAGCCTGTGATTTATAATAACCATCAATTTCCAATTTTGATTTTACTCCGGCAATAATATGAAAGACAAGTCCAACAGAAGCCATGGATTTGAATTCATATTCACAGTCGTGTCGTTGAGGATTGATGATTGCATAGGCTTGAGGCCAGGGATGTTTAATCTGATGATGATCAATAATGATCAGATCAATATTTTTTTCCCGGGCATAATTAACAGCTTCATATTCAGTACTACCTACATCACAAACGATAATCAAATCGACATTATTTTTAGAAAAATGCTCGATCTTTGTTTTATCAAATCCATATCCGTCGCTTCGTTCAGAAATAAGAGGCAGATTAGGTATATGGAGATGATCTAAAAACAATTTGAAAATTGAAACGGAACCGATGCCATCGACATCGTAATCACCATAAACAGCGATGGTTTCTTTTTTGGCGATTGCCTCAACTATTCTTTTAATGGTGCGCTGGTAATCGGCCAGGGAGTCTGGTTGAAGCAGATCACCGAGGCGAGGATGCAAAAAGGCGATAAGATTGTCGTCAGGCTGGAAACCCCTGGCGGCAAAAAGTTTTGCACTGAGTGGATCCAGTCCCAGTTTCCTTTGAATTTTATAGGAATCTTCAGTATTTGTTTTTTTGATTAATGGTTTGATTTTTTGATTGATAATGGAATCCTGACCCATAGTTTTTTAATTGACTGCTCTTTGGATCCCCCTGACAGTTTGTTTGGAAAATTGGAATATATTCAATTGCCTGTAAAGCAGGGTGGATTTTGAACTGATCAGTGCAGTTGAAATTGAGGGAAAGCCGAAATTTATCTTTTGCCGCCTCTGCCACCTTTGCTTTTACGTTTTTTCTTTTTGATTTTTTTGATTCTTTCTTTGCGTTTTTCTTCTTCAGTCATTTCTTTGCTATCATCATCATCATCTTTCTGGGCATCTTCACTTTTTTCTTTTTCCAGACGGGATAATTCGGGATCAAGTTCCTCCAAATCTACCGGCTTGACGTCGTCTTGATCGCTGGGGGTTTTGTTGGTACTGAGGAAATCAAATTTCGAATTAAACCATAGTACCATGGGGGAAGCTACGAAAATAGATGAGTAGGTTCCCACAATAACGCCTATACCCATGGCCAGAGCAAAGTTTTGCAGAACGCCGGTGGAAACAATTCCGATGGCTACAACTGCAAAGAAGGTAGTGGCAGAAGTAAGCAAAGTACGACTGAGAGTTTCATTGATTGAACGATTGATGATTTTTTTGAGAGAGTGGGAACGCAATTTAATGATGTTTTCGCGGATACGGTCGTAAACAACAATGGTATCATTGAGGGAGTAACCTACAATAGTAAGCAGAGCTGCCAGGATAGACAGGGAAAACTCCGGATAGAAAAGAGCAAAAATGCCGACGGTGATAAAAACATCGTGTACCAGTGCTACGATGGCTCCGGGAGCAAATTTGAGGTCGAAGCGCAGAACAATATAAAGCAAAATAAAGCCCAAAGCATAAAGCAAAGAAAGTATACCGTTGATTCTCAGCCTTTTTCCTACTTGGGGACCTCGACTTTCAACACTGAGAATATTGGCAGAAACTCCCATGTTTTTGGATAATGAGTTTTCCAGTTTTTCGGAAATAGATTCGAGAATAATGGTGTATTCATGCCGCATGGGACTAATATAGGTAGATTCCTTATAATCCATATTATACGGATAAGGCTTATTCCATTCGGGATTTTCACCTTTGTCCAAAGCAGCTTTATATTCCATGGCTTCTTGAGAAAGTTCAGGTTTTGGCGTAGAGGCTTTAATATTAAGTTTTTTGAAAATTTCGGAAAATTCTCTGACATCTACCGGTTTAAAAAAACGAACCTTCAGTTGGTCGCCGGAACCGGAGAATCTGGCTATATAAAAATCTTTAGTGTATTTATTGATGAATTCTGATTCAATTTGCTTTTTCTTTTCGGGACTGAGTGATGAAAATTTTCTGGTTTTGATGGCAAATTTCTTGTCTGAGCCAAACCGGTTGATGGAGGCATTATTGTAACCGAGCCCCTGCATTGTCTTGATGATATCATTTTTATCAACAGCTTTGTCAAATTCAACCAGGATCTGGGTTCCACCGGTAAAATCGATCCCGTAGTTGAGCATATTGCCTCTGCCGGGGATAAAATTATTGACGATCAGGATAATGATAGCTGAACTGACTAAAGTCGCGGAAATTTTGAAGGCTTTTCCTCGCCATCCAATGAAATTGCGCTTAACATCTGATTTTATTATTTCATACATATTATAAGCCTCGTAACTTTATATACTTAATTTTTCCAATTTTTTTCTGGAAGACAACCAGTCAAATATAACTCTGGTAAAGAATACTCCAGTAATAATTGATGTAATAATTCCAATAATCAGGGTAACTGCAAAACCTTTAATTGGACCGGTACCAAATTCAAAGAGGACGATCCCAGCAATTGCGGTTGTTATTTGAGAGTCAATAATTGTCCAGAAAGCTTTGGAATAACCCGAATCAATAGCAGAACGGGGTGATTTGCCGGCCTTCAATTCTTCCCTGATTCTTTCGAAGATAATCACATTGGCATCCACCGCCATACCCAAGGTAAGCACGATACCTGCCATTCCCGGCAAAGTAAGTCTGGCTTCAAAGGTGGCCATGATGGCAAGCAGCAGCAGAACGTTCAGTCCCAGGGCACTGATTGCGATGAGACCGCTTTTGCGATAGTAGACACCCATGAAGATGATGACCAGCAGGGCACCGATTCCAAGGGCAATTTCACCACGCATAATTGCTTCTTTACCGAGGCTGGGTCCAACATTGAGTTCCATTTCTTTGGTGAGGGGAGCGGGAAGTGAACCTGAGCGCAGAGTTCCCACAAGCTCTTCAGCTTCGCGATACCTTTGTTGGGGACTGCCAATTCCGCCTACGGATATCTGTACATTTTCAAAAATCTCATCTTGAATTACGGGAGCCGAGGTTACCCATTTGTCGAGCTTGATGGCCATTTTCCAGCCGATATGATTTCCGGTGAGTTCGGCAAAATATTTGCCTCCGGTACGATTGAAGGTGGCATGGACAACGGCTTGTTTCTGTTTGTCATATCCAACCTGAGCTTTGATGATATATTCGCCTGTTACCTTGGTGTTTTTATAGAGCAACATGGCCTTGACGATTTTTTGAGAGGTTTTGACTCCCTGTGCTGTTTTTTTGTTTTCTTTCTGATAACCGATTTCCCTGCCGGAGGGAATATTGATGTCGCCAGCAGGAAGTTCTTCGCGAAAAAGAGTTTCCAGTTTTTTTCTGACTTTGATAAAAGCCTGCTTTTGATCGGTTGGATTGGATTTATTGGGTACTTCCATTTCAAAATAAAAGGTTTTTTGAACATCATTGGACTTTTGAGCTTTGTACTGATCAAATGAGATCTTCAGCCCTTTGTAGGGTCCTTTTTTAAGAAGACCGGCTTTGGTGAGGCCGTATTTATCACGAAGATATTTGGCGGCTTTTTTCATGTAAACTGATTTGGGACTTGAATCAACCATCTTGAAAGAAAGATGGGCACTTCTCATGATTATTCTTTTGATTCGTTCCTGGAATCTTTTATCGAGTCCCGGAAGTTCAACTACAATCAGATTTCCCTTATTGTAGATCTCAGGGGAGGCTACACCAAATTCGTCAACGCGATCCCTGATAGTTTCAACGGCTCTTTCCAGTGCTTTGTCCTCGATGGAATTGGCATAGGAGCTATCCATGGTAAAAAAGATGGTATTTTCTTTTTTGCCTGTACGAATGAGTTTGGGATCTCTCTCATCAGTGTAATTACCAGTAGCTTTTTCCAATTTTTTTTCGTCGATTTTGTCCTTGAAAACCAGCTCCAAGCGGTTGCCTCGGACATTGAGCTTGAAATGGTCGGATTTATCTTTATCTTTTTCGCCGTATTCTTCACGCAACCTGGTTTTGATGTCAATTGCCCAGTTTTCCAACTGCTCTTCAATGATGACATCGGAATCTATAGCGTATTCCAAGTGAATACCGCCGGCAAGATCAAGTCCTTTCAGGACTTTTTTGTTGAAGTAGCCGGTAAACCAGGACGGTAAATTTTCTCCACCTACAAAGGTTGGCAAAAGATAAATTGTTGAGAAAAGACCAATAAATGTAAATAATAAGGCTCTAAATACCCATTTTCGTTTCATGACATGATTCCTAGTTGCTTAATGTCGAAAAAATCTTGAAATAAGATGTTATAGTAAAGGTTGTAAAGACGTTTACAAGTTTTGTTTTATTTTTATTCGGTTTTATCGTCTTTTTTATTTTTGGTTTTATCGTCTTTTTTGGAATTTTTAGAACGATCTATTCCGGAAATATGACTTTTAAGTACGGTTATGGTGTTTTTGTTGCCAACTCGGACATTAACTCTGCCATCGGAAATAGAAACGATTTTGCCGACGATACCACCGGATGTAATCACTTTATCCCCTTTGACAAGTGAGTTCAGCATTTCACTGTGCTGTTTCTGCCTTTTTTTCTGTGGTCTGATCAGAAAAAAGTAAAAAAGTACGAACATGGCTCCAAGCATGACAAAAGAAAAGATGGGGCTTTCTCCTCCGCAACCTGTGGGGGAAGATGTCGGTTCTTCTTTCTCGGAAGCCATTGTTTCTACAGTTTTGGGCTGTCCTTCATCCTGGACTTCATTAGTCTGGACTGCTTTGGCTTTAGCAGGTGGTTTGACTTTCATGGTACCAGGTGTTGGAGTTTGATTATTGGAAGGGATTCCTTGTGCAGTTTGACTGCTCTGGGAAGTACTCACTGATTCCTCCTCAACCGCGGTGACGGTTTATGGATACCCGACAAAACTTGTCAGAAGGTAAAACCTGGATCTTTATCATTTATATATTAGAAAAAGTACAGGTTGTTTTAGAAAAATAGATGCTAATAGTAAAAGTATTTATGTTTTTGAAATAACAAGAAAAAATAGAAAACTGCCATTTGCAGTAGAAATTTTTCCGAAAAAACTTTCAGCTTTGAATAACAAGAAAGTATGGACAGGTCAACTGAAAGAAATAATAAACAGCGGATTTTGAAAAAAAAACCAGCAAAAATAGAATTAACCAAATTTTAGCGACGTGGAATATAACACAATAAAATAAAATGAAAATAAAAAAAGGAATTAGGATTTTGGCAAAATCTGGAAGGAGATGCTGACGGCAAATATTGACAAGAGGAATATTTAGCCTATATTCCAATGCACTGCTGGATATTCAATTTTTCCCCCAAGTCAATAAAGATTGCAATTGAGCTTCTTCTGAAACAAAATCCGGTGTTTGTCAGGTTCAAGTTTTATCCCACCATGTGAGGCGGTCAGTTTGCTGATTAGTTCTGAACAAATTCGAGAAATACGGAATACTGCCAATCTGGCTGATATTATCGGAAAGAGAATAAATCTAAAAATGGCGGGGTCAAGATTGAAGGCCAAGTGTCCTTTTCACGACGAGAAAACTCCTTCCTTCTTTGTAGATCCAACCAGGAATTCGTTTATTTGTTTTGGTTGTGGTGAAAAGGGAGATGTTTATGACTTCCTCATGAAATACGACGGTCTTAACTTTGTGGAGTCAGTAAAAAGAGCAGCCGATGAAGCCGGAATAATACTGAAACAGGTTGACAATGCCAAAGAAAAAGAGTTGCGGGAAAAACAGGCCCGAAAAAATACTCTTTATCAAGTAAATGCCAAGGTCACAAAGTTTTTTCAGAAAAAATTGATGGCTCCGGAAGGTGCTCAGTGTCGGCAATATTTGCAAGATAGAGGAATAGGGAAGAAAGCGGTAAAAGAATTTAGCCTGGGTTTTGCACCTGACAGTTGGGATGCTCTTACTTCATATCTTCAAAAATCCGGTGATATTAAAGCCGCAGAAAGTAATGGTCTGGTCAGGCCTGGGAAAAGCGGCGGTTACTACGATTTTTTTCGCAACCGGCTTGTTTTTCCCATCATTGATGCTGCCGGAAGAATTTGCGGTTTCAGTGGCAGAAAACTTAACAAAGAAGATCGAGGAGGAAAATACATCAATTCCACCGAGTCCCAAATCTTTAAAAAGGGCCGTGAACTTTTTGGAATATCCCAGGCTCGCAGAGCAATTTTACAAAAGAAGTCAGCTGTTCTGGTAGAAGGTAATATCGATGTGGTTAAATTGCATGAAGCCGAGTTCAAGCAGACTGTCGCACCCTTGGGAACTGCCTTGACTTCCTATCATGTAAGCAATTTAAAGCGATATTCCAAAAAAGTATTTTTAGTTTTTGATGGAGACAATGCCGGACAGAAAGCCTGTTTGAAGTCTATTCCTCTGCTAATTGGGAAAGATTTCAAGGGTGGAGTAATCCAGTTGCCGGAAGGGGAGGATCCTGATTCCTTTATTATAAATGCAGGCAGGGAAAGATTTCAGGAGTTGATGGAACAGGCTGAAGGTTTTGTCGAATATTATATCAGCAAAACAGTTGCAGATCGCAAAGAGCAGATCCATGCTCGTATAGATTCTCTTTCCAGGCTTGCTCCTTTGTGGAGTCAACTCAGTTCTTCCAAAAAAGCTGTTTACCGTGAATTTCTTTCTGTTTATACCGGGATTGGTGCAAAAAAATTGCAAAAACTGCTGCAAGAGGTTCAAGGTTCATCTGATTTTCAATCTCCGAGTATTGATAAATCAAGGCCAAATTCTACTAAACCGGTGGAACAGTTGGAAAATGAATTGAGATACAGTCCTAATTTCAGATCTGAATTGAAAACCATATTCTATCTCTTTTCCCTTAAACTTAATTGGCCTCAGGAGGGAGAACTGGTGGAAGGTACAGATGTTCTTTCCAGATTAAATCATTCGGTGGCAAGGGATATCTGGCGTTTTGTCAGAGAAAAAAAGGAAATCGATCAAGAATTTGCAGATCTTCTTGGTCCGAAAATCATGAAAAAGTTTACCAATATTAATCGGGAAGTACAAAATAATCAAGATACTGAAAGCAGACAGAAATTATTCAGTGAATTGGTGAGATATCTCGAAAAAATCGACATCGATTATCGAACAAAAGAAATAAACCGGCTTGTATCTGAAGCTCGTAAACAAAATGATCCCCAAAAAGTAAAAGAATTATTGAATCAAAAACTTGAATTACAGAAAAAAAGGGTGAAATTATTCTGATCAACTATTGCCATTTGGATAAAATTTCTCTATATGACATTGGATCTTTCTTTGAATTTTACTATTTTAACGATTTTTTTCCCTGAACCGGCTTTTATGAAAATTGGATAATTATTGTTTCAATATTTTAATGTTGAGATAAAAACCTGACAAATGATACTTGAAATTGCAGGCTTTCTTCATTAATCAATAAAGAAAGTCTGAACTGCCTGGTGCAGAAAACAACTTTGAGAGGTGAAAATATATGGCTGTTAACAGTAAAAAAACAAAAACAAAAACTGACGGTAAAAAAACCAAAAAAACAAAAACTGCCGCCAAAAAGTCTGGTGGAAAAAAGAACAAGACAAAAAAAACAAATTCCATCAACAAGAAAAAGAAAACTGCAAGTAGCCAGAACACAGACGAGACAAAATCAAGCAAGTCCAAACAGACTGCCAAAGCCAAGCAAACCACCAAGAAGGGCAAAAAGACTAAAAAGACCAAGTCCAAACAGACTGCCAAAGCCAAGCAAACCACCAAGAAGGGCAAAAAGACTAAAAAGACCAAGTCCAAAAAACAGACTGCCAA
>JAWLEA010000249.1:0-2696 GCA_041686345.1 Polyangia bacterium
CTTTCCTTCCCATCAAAATTTGATGGAAAGTGAAGTTCACTTTCAGCATTGAGCCAGACTTGTGAACCATCAGGTAATTCTATATGACTTTGCCCCCCGGCGGGCGTTGTCATCTTTGTTAAAGCATCCTGTTCTATCCCCTGATTTTGATAAACAAAAAGAGTCAACGCCGCTAGTAAAGGCAACACAAGAACAGCCGCTACCTTGGAAAAGGTGCGATAAATCTTCCGCACAAAAGGAGTCTGTTCTTCAGCAAGATTAATTTCGTGATGGATCTGATTTAAAAGTTGATTGAAGCGTTCAGCCCCCCCTTCTTCTTCCTCACCTGTATAATCTTTCCAATGCTTATACATAAAATCATGTAGCCTGCCCTGCCGGGCCAACCCTGCCAGCACAATCACTGCCTTTTTAAATTCATCGGCAGTACATTGTCCATTTACATATTTTTTCAAAATTTCTTTCATATTAATCTCTGCTTCTAATTATACAACGCTATAAAGGCCCATTTCCCCTATTTAATTTATGAAAATTTTGACATTTTTTTACAGAAGACTGTTTTTCAGGGAGCTGAAATCGAAAAAACCTTAATATCTTTATTTAGGCTTGCTGAAAAAGTCAGTTAGTTGCTATTTATGGGAGAAGCCGGCTGGTGGGTGAGGTTAGCTGCAATTTATGAAGAAGCTGTCTAAAAAGTCTTCATTGTTATTATCCTAAAACAGAGCAATAATTTTATGCTACTGAAGGTGAGATTCTTCACTGCGTTCAGAATGACAAAAAAAAACACCAATTTTTGACTTTTTAGACAGCCTCCTATTCTCATTAATGAACGATTGATTTTAAACAATGAAAAGATGGAAAAACATTACACCCAACCATCCTGCATTCTCTAAGTTTTCTTTCAGGAAAGCCAGGGCTTTGGTTAATTGATTTTCTACTGTTTTTTCGGATATACTCAAACGTTCGGCAATATCTTTATTATTTAACCCATTCTTCCGGCTCAGAATAAAAATTTCTTTACGTTTTTCAGGTAATTGTGAAATTAAATTTTCATACAGGTCCTCAAGGAATCCGAAATCGGCCATTTCCTGAGCCCCGATATTGTTTGAGATCACATTGTTTCCAAGATACTCCAGATATTTTCTTTCAGTGGTCTTTTTCCTGAACAAAGAAACAACGGCGTTTTTTGTTACTTTAAAAATCAGGGGTTCTATCCTGGAATCTTTTCTTAGGCTGTGGCGATTATTCCACAAGCCAATAAATACTTCCTGCACGATGTCATAGGCATCTTCTTCAGATTTGAGGTAAGACAGCGCAAAACCAAATATTCGTTTATGGTAATATGCATATAGCTCATCAAGAATTCTTTTATTGCCGGCCTTTAGTTCCTTGCAAATTCTTTCATCATCCATATAAAATTCATCTTGAGCCATTATCTCTTCTTTTTCATCCGTATAAAATTTGTTTTTTAAGGTCGGATGGAACCTGCCTGACGTTTTCTCGAAAAAAATCAATTTCCTCAAAAGAACCTTTCTCAAAAAACAAGATTTGCCTTCTAATAAACCGGCAGGCAGGCCTGTCTGCCGGTTTTCTTATTACAATCCTGCTACAGAATACAAACTTTGGTTTGTACAATAAATCTCATTTTTCATAACCGCCAGGCAGGCTCGCATGCAAGGATTTATACATATCCTTATTGTGGCAAACTTTGCCATGCTCGTTTCATTCCAAAAAAACTTAAACAAAGAAAAAAAACGATCATTCATTTCCATCATTAAGAACAGAATAAAATCAAGCTTGATGAGCCATATCCGGGTCTAATCCATTCAAAACATTTTAAACAAAATTCGGTTTCACCCTTTTTGAATTTACAAAACATATCTGAATCAAATTTAAAGCAAAAATGCCTAAACCCCTGAAAATCTCATCACTTTTAAACATTTGTTTGTTTTATGCAACAAATCTACTTTTTATCTTGCCGAATCAAAAATGAATTTTGATAAAAATGTCTATTTTTTAATAGTCTGATAAGGGCTAAAGCTACATTAAAAACGAAACTTTCTGTTTTAGTTAATAAAATATATCCTATTTTTTTAACGTTTATTTCTTTTTCGATAATGAGTTGGGGATTGACGCATAATTCGTTTGAAAGTTCTTGAAAAATAGAAAGGATCGGAATATCCAATGTTTGATGCAATTTCAGCAATTCCTAATGTTGTTGTATCCAGCCACCTGCATGCTTTCTGCATTTTTAGTTGATAACTAATATCCCATTGGAGCATAACCGGTTTTTTCTGAGAAATTTCTGGAAAAATGAGATGTGCTGTACCCTGTATCTTTGGCGATATCTTCAAGTTTTAGAGGTTTGTTGATGTTCGTCCTCACAAAGTTAATGGCCTGAGAATGCAAATTCGGATAAGTTCCCTAAAGAATTTGCCGGAACTGATTTATGTACATAAAGGTAAAATTCTACCAATTCCCTTCCTTGATCCCACAAATTTATTACTTTTGAAATCCAGATTCTCTTGCCAATCCATCGCCGTAGAAGCCATAATCCTCTATTAATTACCAATTTACCCATGAAAAGTCGAGCCACACACAAAGCCATAAAAAACTTTTTTCTCCACCTCCACCCGCTCAGAATAGACACGCGGGCCATTCAATTCAACAGGACCTTTGGTCTTGGCGGTATTGCAGCC
>JAWLEA010000250.1:0-2694 GCA_041686345.1 Polyangia bacterium
ATGAGAAGTTTGCCTCAGATGCGCGGAGTAACTGCGCAGACATAGTTGACACTATTTCAAGCAGTTACGACAAAGCAGATTAGGTAAAATTCCGCATTCAGGCGATGACCTTCCTTTTTGGGATGGGAACTAACCAGTACTAACTAGAACTAACTTAATCTACGACAAGTCTTTCAATATCATCAGGCAGACTGACCAGTGTTTCATAGTTCAGATTTCTTGCCATATCACTGAAAGAAGTTACAGAGATTTCATCATCACCTTGACGACCAATCAACATGACTTCATCACCTATTTTTGCAGAAGGAATATCAGTAACATCAACTACCATCATGTTCATGTTGATAATACCTACTATTTTGGCCCTCTTGCCATTAACAAGTACATAACCATGATTGGACACCTTGCGAGGATAACCCTGATAATAACCAACGGGTACACTGGCAATAGTCATATCCCTCAAAGAAAGAAAAGTATTGCCGTAACTGATATATTCTCCCTTGCTGACATGCTTCAAGGCCATTATGGAGCTACGCCAGGAAAGCACCCTTCTCAAGGAATCATTCTCTGAAATAGCTATTCCACTTTGTTTATTCATTCGATTAAAAAAATGTACTTCAGTTTCTTTGCTGGGCCAGAATCCATATTGGGCAATCCCAAATCTGACCATATCTTTGATGGTTTCTGGATAAATAAGAGCTGCAGCAGAACAGGCAGTATGATGCAAACCTGTGTTTATTCCTTTTTTGCGGAGAAGAAGTGTCAATTTTTCAAACCTTTTTATCTGTTGCTGTATCCTGTAATAATTGGCAATAGATTCCGCTCCGGCAAAGTGAGTGCACACCCCTGAGACCACAATATTCTTCTTGTTTTTCTTTATTAACTTTATAACCTCGGGTAATTCTTCCTGTTCAAGTCCGGTCCTGTGCAAGCCTGTTTCCAGTTCCAAATGAACGAAAGCAGGCTTTTTGATTTTTTTTGCTACTTCAAGTGCAAACTTCAATCTTTCCACATTAAAAATGTAGAAACTTATCTCATTTTTAATAATCCATTCGATTTCTCGGGGACGAATATATCCCATGATCATTATTTCTATTTCATTGTCGGTGGCATTGAGAACTTTTTTTGCCTCTTCTGCTGAAAAGACTGAAAAGTGTTCAATGCCGCATGAATTTGCCAGAGGTACAAAATGCTTGATTCCATGGCCATAGGCGTTGCTTTTTACCACACTGCTGAATTGAACATCTTCACCTATGTAATCGCGTAAAAAATTAAGATTATTTTCCAGTGCACTTTTGCTTAATTCTATATGTGATGTTGAAATCATAAAAAAAATAACTAACCTCTTGTATTGACATGAGTTTATGGACTCAAATCGGTACAACCTCCTGGAAACCATAAATGCAGGCAAACTTCTTACTCAGCCAATAACCCCATTATGGGAACGGGAACTAAGATATGTTTAATATATCACTGCTAATTTATGCAGTGAAGAGAACACTTATACAATTATGATAATCAGTGTTTGCAATTTGCCAACCCTTTATCTTGGACAGTTTCCTTTTCAAACTGAATTTGATACAAGATACAGGATAAACTGATAGAAAAATTCCGCCCCTACCCTGATAATGGAATCGGGAAAATCGTAATTTCGATGGTGAAGAGCATATTGATTCAATCCCGAACCAAGACCAAAAAACAAAGAAGGCGCGACTTTTTTGTAATGGCCAAAATCTTCAGACCAGGGAAAAGGGTGTTTGATCTTTACCTGGGCAATCTTGTTTTTTTGCAGAAAATTCTGCAGATGGGAATAAAGGTTCTCATCATTTTCAACTGTGGGAAAAATTTCCGTCCAGGACCAGGTAGTTTGAAGATCGTAAGTATTGCCTATTCCGTTGGCCATCTTTTGTGCCTTATTCACTATTCTTTTCATCAACTTGTCACTGTGAGAACGAAAAGTTGCCATAACCACCCCTTGACCGGGACTGGTTCCAAAAGCTCTCTGCCCAATTTTTGCATGGATTACCGTAACCTTAAGTGCTTGATCCAGTGAGGAATATAATTGTGGAAAAGAATTCAGAGAAGAAATTAACTGTACCACAGCTGGAGCGGGAGTATTGCCATTTTCAGGTTCAGCAGCATGGGAAGTTTCACCTTGGAAATTAACAATAAATCCTCGAGAAGTGGAGGCAAAAACACCTTTACCTGTCACAATTTCTCCAAGTTCAAAACCTGGAAGATTATGAAGGCCAATAATCATATCCGGTTTTAACTTGATAAATTCAGGATCATTGACAACAGCTTCCGCCCCTTCTCCGGTTTCTTCAGCCCCCTGATAAAGCAAAATAATATCATAGGGCAATTTCTTACCATGATTATGGAGCAGCAATGCCAAACCTGTTACTATAACGGCATGCCCATCATGTCCACATTTATGGGAAATTCCCGAAACTTGAGATTTATAAGCAATTCCCGTTTCTTCATGAATAGGCAAAGCATCGAGATCACTACGAATAACAATTTTTTTTCTTTTCTTGATTTTTTCATTACCGTTGAATTTCACCAGAAAACCATTGCCACCGACATTTTCAACAAAATTTTCAATTCCATTCTCTTTGAGAAATTCCATGATTCGGAATGATGTTTGTTCTTCTTGATGTGCCAATTCAGGATTTGCATGGAGCTCATGTCTCA
>JAWLEA010000251.1:0-2693 GCA_041686345.1 Polyangia bacterium
ATTTCTTTGTTATCCATTTGTTAATTGAATTTAATTTATTTTTCCATTTTGACCCGTTTTGTAGGATCTGATTCTTTATTTCGTTTGTCAACTTGTTGTTTTAAATTTTCAGATAATTCTTTAAACGATTTTCCTACTATAGAAGTTTCATCTGCTGCGTTTGGAACTCCTTTTTCTCCTCCTTCCATTATGCTCTGAACAATCGGAATTTGCCCGAGTAGTGGAACATTTTCTTTTTCTGCCAGTTCTTTGCAACCTTCTTTTCCAAAAATATAATATTTGTTTTCCGGCAGCTCTTCAGGTGTAAACCATGCCATATTTTCTACTAATCCAAGGATTGGTACATTTATTTTTTCATTGGTAAACATCCTGATTCCTTTAACAGCATCGGCAAGAGCAACTTTTTGAGGAGTGCTTACAATTACAGCTCCTGTAACAGCTAGTTCCTGCACCAAAGTAAGATGAATATCACTGGTTCCGGGTGGAAGGTCTACAATGAGGTAATCCAGTTCGCCCCATTCACCTTGCTGAAGCATCTGTTTCAGGGCATTTGTGGCCATTGGGCCTCTCCAGACAAGCGCGTCTTCTGCGCTAACAAAAAATCCGACTGACAACATTTTTACTCCGTATCTTTCGATGGGAGTGATCATATCCACGTTATCAACTTTTTTTACATATGGGCGCTGGCCTTCTACATTGAACATTTTGGGTATGGATGGCCCATAAATATCAGCATCGATTAAACCAACTTTAGCGCCAGTGTTTGCGAGGCCGACGGCTGTGTTTACGGCGATTGTGGATTTTCCAACACCACCTTTCCCGGATGCTATTGCAATGATATTTTTAACTCCGGGTAACATATTTTCATCATCCGTTTTTTCCTGCTTTTGTTTGTCAGGAACTTTAACTGAAATATTTCCTTTGATTTCCGCCTCTTCGCCTAAGTCTTTTTCTATTGCCTGCACACAGGCTTTTCTGATAGAATTAATGAAGGGATCGTTGGTTTTTTTAAAATGTAAATTAAAACTAATCTTTTTGCCTTCAATTTTGATATCATCCACCATTCCCAGAGAGACAATATCTTTTTGTATTTCAGGGTGTTTTACCTTTCTGAGTATATCTAGAATTTGTTTATTTGAGTAGCTCATAATGGCTAATTTTAATTTGATTTAAATAAACGGCAAAGGTAAGAATATTTTACTAAATCACCTAAAGATTAACCTTGTAACTCTTTTACCGGGTCCCAAAATAATTTGTTAAAATGTAGCACTTTATCGTTCTTTACTTCAACGTTTTCGTTTTCCAGTAATTCTTTCATCACTGTGGAGCCAGAGAAATGATTTTTTCCTGTGAGAAGACCGTTTCTGTTAACTACGCGGTGTGCAGGAATAAATTCCTCCTGGGCATGGGAGTTATTCAGTGCCCAGCCAACCATACGAGCTGCTCCCGGTGCTCCAAGGTATCGTGCAATTGCACCGTAGGACGTAACTCTGCCACTGGGAATTTTTTTGGTTACCTCATAGACTTTTTCAAAAAAAGAAAGGTCGTTGTCATTCACTATCTGGTTCTTTAAGTGTTTTAGAAGGGTTTAAACAGAAACAAACATATTTTATTTTCTTGCCTATTTCAACAAACTGCTGTTCATAGAAAGTTTGGATGTCACGTAGAATTTTCATGTCTTCTTCTGTTGAATTGTGGACATCTTCTGAGAGTTTGATTACCGAAAGATCATTTTTTTCAATGAGTTTTTTAGTGTAATCAAACAGATCTGCATTGTCTGTTTTCAGATGAACCAAGGCGTCAGGCCGGAGAAATTTGCTGTATGCATTCAGAAATCTTGAAGAAATCAGACGTTTTTTTGCTTTTTTGGGCTGTGGATCGGGGAAAGTCACCCATATACCGTCTATTTCGTTTTCATCAAAAAATGAATTTATAAAATCAATTCTGGTTCTGAGAAAACCTGCGTTTGAAATATTATCGCGCATGGCAATCTTTGCTCCTTTCCACATCCGGGCACCTTTTATGTCTATACCCAGATAATTTGAATGGGGATTGTGTTTAGCCAGATTTACTGTGTATTCACCTTTTCCACACCCCAACTCCAAAATAAGAGGCTGGTCATTTCCGAAAAAGGAGGTCCTCCATTTCCCTTTAAATTTATGATTTTTGTTGAAAATTTCATGAAAACCTGGTTCGAGCACATTGGGAAATGTCTTCATTTCCGCGAAACGTTCCAACTTGTTTTTTGTCAATTTTCTGGCTGTTTTGCAGTTTCTATTTCAATTCCAATATCTGAAATGTGTTTAAGTTTTTCTTTTCTCATTGCTTGCTTCACCTCAATGGAGTATGTTCCGGTTTTCGGAAATCTGACAAAACGCTTAAATGGAATTTTATTTTCATAGATATCTCCCCAACCTTTGCCGTACCAGTGTCCTTTTTTATCCGCCAGCATACACTCAAATGTGTCTTTCACAGTGTGTCCGGCAGGGGAGGTTGTTTTTATAAACAGGTAAAGATTTCTGTAATTATATTGAGAGGTGTGCCTAAGATTAATAAAAACATCATATGGCTGCAATGTGTCTTCAACCTGAAAATTAAAGTTAATCACATTTGAGGCATCCCATTTGGAACCTTTGATATCATGGGTGCTGTTGTATATTTCATCTTTGTTACAAGCTGAAAATGCAAATAAT
>JAWLEA010000252.1:0-2691 GCA_041686345.1 Polyangia bacterium
GAGAAAATTGTGTTGACCCGAGATTATTCAGAATCAGATACTCATCCCGATATATACCTTGCTTTGTTTCATGCCAATCTTCCTACCTCTAGGATTGAAGAGGGAGAAGGTCTATGGGCTTTGACTTATAATAGCTTGGATAATCCAACTGATGCGGAAACAAAAAAGATTGCTGTAAATGTCAAATATTTTCGGAAAAAAAATGATAAATAAAATTACCTAAATTTCAACCTCTTTTTTCTAAGACTCAGAGAAGATCTTTTTGCGATTTTCAAGTCTGTAACTCTTACCGGATAAATTGAAAATCTCACTGTGATGCATTAGTCTATCCAAAATGGCCGTTGTAATCACCGGGTCTCCAAAAACTTCTGCCCATTTACTTAACCCTTTGTTCGACGTAACAATGATCGAGCGGTTCTCATAGAATTCACTGATCAGTTGAAAGAACAGGTTGGCCTCCATCTTGGAAACGGGCAGATACCCTAACTCGTCAATAATCACCAAATCTACATTTCTGATTTTCTTCAACAGTTTTTCGCTTCGTTTGATCACCTCCTGTGTTTTTAACGTCTGCATGAGATCATCCATGGTGATGAAGATGACTCGGTAGCCGGCATTCACCGCTGCCATGCCGATGGCATTGGAGAGAAAGGTCTTTCCCACTCCCGGAGGGCCTAAAAATAGGAGATTGAAGGCTTGTTCCAACCATTCAAAAGCCAGGATTTGTTGAATGGTGCGTCTGCTGATAGCGGTTTGAAAGGTGTAATCCAACTGGTCAATGGTTTGGTCGATATTCAGTCTCGATTGCTTGATGCGAGATTGGCGTTGTTTTTCGGTTTTGGCTTCCACCTCTGTTGTCAGTAGCCGATACAAAAACGTCTGATAGCTGATCTTTTCTTCTTCTGCGGCCATGAGTAACTGGTCCAAATTTTCTCTTAGCGTGGGCATTCTCAATGTTTTGAGATGATCGTGGATGTGCGTCTTTTGTGTCATTCAATCACCTCGCATACCGTTCGTATTCTTCAATATCCCGTGTTTGTGTCTGGGTATCATAGTCCGCATCCATTACAGTGGGGGTCTCTGTGTCCACTTGTGTTGGTTGTGGAAGTTGGTCCAAATTGTCCACAACGGATTTAAAGATGGTCGCACTGTAGAGTCCTCTGTCTACACAATAATTCAGAGCGATGTCGATTTCACTTTGGGGGAGCTTTTTGATCGTTCTTAACATCAATAGATATTGATCTCGGCTGTAACGGGGCTTTTCTTGGCGTATCGTTTCCAGGAATTGCTTCGCTGTTTCACTCTTGCCCAGTGCTTCAAGAACTTCTTGTTGCAGCTCTTCAATCTTTTTCCGGTGATCTCTGCGATGATTGGTGTTCTTAACCAGCTTCCCTTTTCCCGAATGAATGGGATGCTGGGTAATCTGTTCCTGGGTCTTTTGATCGACAATGATGAGGGTGTTCGCCTGAATTTTCAATTCAACTTCTTTTCCCCGTTCATAGGTATCATTGGGGAGGGTGTATCGGTTGGATCGATAGTGAATGGTGTTGTCTTTGTGCACTTTTCTTGTTATAATGGGTTCACTGGTATTAATGGTTATATTTTGATGAACCGGTCGCAGGTATTGGCATTCTTGGGCAAATACCTCGGCCGGTATTTTTTTGGTGGTCGAGTGTACTTTTGCATTGGCGGTTCTTTCCAGCCAGGCCATGGATTGAGCATTAAAGTCTTCAATGGTAGTGAATTCTCGGTACTTCGAAAAATTCTGTTTGGCGTATTTCACAACGGCTTCCACTCGCCCTTTGCTTTCCGGGTCTGCACTTCTGCAGATGTAGGTCTTGAATTTCAGCTGTTGCCGGTAGCTTTCAAAGGCTTGGGTGTAGACAATATCTCCAAAGTTTTCACTGACGATCAGCAGTCGGTCCTGGTCGTATACGATTTCCTCCGGTATCCCCCCGTAGTAGTTAAAGGCCATTTCATGGAAGAGGATAAAATCTCTCGTAGTGGGGGGGCTGTCATACCAGTGGATGTATTTGTATCTGGAATGGGACAGGACCATGGCAATGGCATAGACTCTGATTTTTATCCCCAGAGCATCTTCAACCACGTCTGTTCCCAGATCAACTTGTGCCTGATAGCCAAAGGGTGGATCTTCGATGGCTTCGTATTGTCGTCCGGGCCCTTTTTTCGGGATGTTGTATGTCTTTCGCAGGTTTCTCACAAATAGTCTCAAGGTTGAATAAACAATCGCATCACTTTCATTGGGGAAGCGCTCCTTGAGTTTATCGTGTATCTGGCTCGTGGTGTAATCATGATGGGTGTTTAAAAGCGTTAAGATGACATCTGTGTACTTGTCCAATTTTTTCTTTCGGCTTTTGGTCTTTTCCAAATACGCTTGATACTCTGAAGGGCTCATGGTCCAGTATTTGGTCACACTCTTGTAGTTGATACCTAATTTTCTGGCGACTTGGGCTTTTTTCAGCCCGTCTTCTTTCAATTGGTGAATTTTGCTGTACATTTTCCATCCTTTCATTTTTTGCCTCCGATTTTGGGTTTTGACAAGTTCAATATACCAAAATCTTTAGCCTTTTTTCACCAATTTTATTTATCACTTTTTCGGTATTCTAGTATATCACTTACAGGAGCCCAATAGCGGTTAATTCTTATTCTTTTTAGCCTCTTCTATGATTT
>JAWLEA010000253.1:0-2682 GCA_041686345.1 Polyangia bacterium
CTGATTGATGGACAATCTGATAATGAAAATTGGAACCAGAAGTATCCACGTAAGTGTCGAGAGGAGTTTCAGTAGTCTTTGTTTTATCGGTTTTCTCTATCTTGCATGAATCGAATAGGAAAAGTGGAACAGATATTAAAACAACCAAAATGAACATTGAAAAGTTGTTGTTGTAGTTTAAATGTTTAGCTAATACATAGTATTTATTCAATTTCATAATCAATAATATTTGAAAGTTTTTCTAAATTTTATGATAATAGCAATGATAAATTTAACACTCATACCCCTCTTATCCCAATTAGCCAGCTATAACTGATTTAAATTGGCCACTCCAATCTAACAATAATCCTTCCTATTTCTTTTTGATCCATTCTTCGTTAAACGTGACATATTTAATTGTTTTCTGTTCTTTATTTTTGTTTTTCGGAAGTTGATAACTATAGGTTACGTGTAGATTCCCATTCTCTCCTTGTATTATTGCCGGATATCCCCCTGTTACGGGATCTTTACTTTCATCAAACTCAAGTCTTCTGGTCCAGGGCCAGGTGTCTCCATCGTCTTCAGAAAGTGATACAGCGAGACTATGACGACCACTTTCCGTATCATTGTATACCAATACCCAGTTACCATTTTCTAAAGTCACTATATCTGCTGCCGAACCGGGATTTGGTAATTGCGAGCCCTGAACCAGACTCCAGGTCTCTCCGTCATCTGTTGAACGACTTATATGCAGACGCTTGGGAGGTGGCCCATTATCACGCATATAAGCAACCAATTCCCCGGATCTTGTCTCCGCAATGGTGGGTTGAATGTTTCCCCCACCAACAAGAGGCGTACTAAAATCCCATGTCTTCCCCCAATTGTCAGTATAGGCCATCAAAGAAAAACTAAATCCATCTGAATAAAGAGGTACAATCAAACGCCCACCATCAGTAATAAATGGTTTATTTCTGGTCTGCCAGCCCATTCTGCGAAAATAGGGATAACCCAACCTGGTTTGTTCATAGGTCCGATCTTCCTTATATAATCGGCCACTTCTCATCATATCCTTACCTTTGGCTTTTCCCAAAATTCTTTCCTTCCATTGCTGGATTCTTTCACTGTCTGCTTCCACATCAGCATTTTCAATATAATTGTCCATTTGGCTTCTTACTGATTGAACAAACGAATCGTCGGGTTGTATACCTCGTTCTGCTTTATCACCCGGTTTAACATGGAGGTTTTCCTGCCAGTTCCAATTTGGGGCTCCCAACATATTCATGTAATCCTCACTAATTCTGTATTTACATAATGAAGTCTCCCACTGATTTGCAATAACAGTATACCACATAAGCCAGAGCCTGCTTTTACCATCAACAAACAGTACAGGATTTATATCAGGGAATCGTTCCACATCAGCTAAAACAAACGGGGCACTCCATTCATCACTTCCGTATTTTTTCCTTGAACCAAAAATCTTAACATCATCAGCCCATCTTTCACCACTACCCTGAAACCACGCAACCAAAAGATCCCCATTGGGAAGCTCCTCTATCGATGACCCGTGAACATGTTCATTTTGATAAGGAAGAATGATTTCAGAATGGAAAAATGGTTTCTGAGCATATCCATTGGAACAAATAACGAACAATAACAAAATCAATATACCTTTAAATACTTCTTTGATAATTTTCATATTTTTCGATCGTATTTTCATAAAAAATCTCCGTTATAGATTTATACAATTAAAATTTTGTTATATTAAAATCTTGTATTGGCTCCCGGCAAACCACTATGCAATGAGATAGAAATCAGGCTAAACACAATAAGGAGCAAGATCAATATACCCAATATAAGGCCCCCTCTTTTCCAGGATTCCGAAGGAGATTCTTTTTCGATTGCAGGAGTTTCTTTTTTCCGGTTCACAAACCATATCAAAAAAACAATTATAAGGATCACCCAATAGAGATACTGCTCCAGTTGTCCGGATAATAGCAGGAATCCTTTCTTCAGGTGACTCAATACGATAAAGAAGACACTGAATAGAAAAAACAAAGTTGTAGCCGGATAGTATAGACCCTCAAATTTTTTATGCTGAATACGATACCACAGGTAAAATCCCACAAAAGCGAAAATAACCAAAGCAAACCACCCGTATAGCATTTGATTTATGGCAAATTGCATTGCATCTGATATCCCAATACGATTGGCCAGATCAACAAAACCTTCTTTTTCAAAAGCCTGAATAATGTTGGTTGCAGGAATAGCAACTAGTAATATAGCAATCCCCAACCAATTCGCTGATATGGAAGGCGTCTTTGTCTGTGGCCATTTTCTGGTAAAAATACCATAAGCCATACCCAGACCACCAAAAAAACCAAGAAGGAATTCCATAACATTCCACCAATTGAAATCGGCACCGCTAATACGACCCATGGTTTGAACAAAATTTCCAAAGGCAAAACCAAAACCGGCACCCAGGGCAGCATAGCCTGCTAACCTAAAAGCGTTATAAAATCCATTTCTGTATAAATACCACGCTAATGCAATGGATGCGCCAAAACAGGCAGCCCATAATTCGGATCTAGGGGGAGTCATGAACCACTCTAACTGATAGATGAACCATCCCCACGACAATAACCCACCTACTGTCATCTCGGCAAGCAATCTGGGCCAGTCGGGTTTCTTGTTTTCTTCAGATTC
>JAWLEA010000254.1:0-1421 GCA_041686345.1 Polyangia bacterium
GACCTTCAAAACAAAAGAAGGGGCTGATTTTAAAAATGAGTTGGTGGAACTGTCTTACATTGATGAAGTGGCCAAACGGGTCAGCGTAGATTTGCGAAGCAAAATAAGTGTGGCTGCCAGCGGTTTTAACAGCGAAGTGGCCGAAGATGAAGAAGAATACTCTGAAAATTTTCTGATTAAACATTTTGGTTTTATTGATTTCGATTCGCTTTTTCTGGAAGTGAATCGCTACCGGATTTTGAGAGGTTATTCCAATTTGATTTTGAACCGGGCGGTACTTCAGCAAATTATAAAAAACAACGATTACCAGTTGCAAAGTCATAAAGATCAGTTTGAAGTTGAAGAAGCTGTAAACGGAAAAATGCAGGAAGTTGCTGACCTTATTGTGAAAGATTATGTCAATAAATTTTATGCCGACAGAGAGAAGGAATTTTTAACCCGGAATTTAACGTATCAGGTTCTGAATAAAGACGAGCAAAAAGAGTTGTTTCCCAAAGAAGATGAAGTGATTGTAAAAATCCCGGAGCAACACGAAGCGGTGATGAAAGAGTTGAAAGAAAACATTCAGAAGCTTTACCTCGCTGACAACGATATTTTACCTTCCATTTATTTTGGCCGCCACCTGTATTCGCCCATTGCTTCGTGGAAAGAGGGCGTGAAGTACAAAGAAATCAAAACTGTACCTGTAAGGTTGAACGAAGGTGAACGGGATTTTATCAAACACCTGAAAAGCTATCTTGAAGCAAAAGAGGAAGATTTTAAGGATAAGGAAGTTTTTGTGTTGCGGAACTTATCGCAAAAGGGCATTGGCTTTTTTATTGAAAGTTCATCGTTTTACCCCGATTTCATCATCTGGATTGTAGAAGATAAAAAGCAGCGGATACTGTTTGTCGATCCGAAAGGAATCCGCGAAACCCGGAATTTCAATAATCCAAAAGTCATTTTTTGCCGAACCCAGGTGAAAGAACTGGAAGCGAGAATTAACGCTGAATTGAAAGCCGGTAAAACCGATTTGGAAGTGGACGTTTCTGCCTGGATTCTTTCGGTTACATCGTATAAGGATGTGAAGAAAATATGGGGTTCAACCGGCGCCACCAGAGAGGAATTTGAAAAGAACAGGATTTTGTTTATTGAGGAAAATTGGGAGTATTTGGGGAAGATGTTTGGCTGAAATAATTGTGGTAAATTGTACATTGGTAGAGATTAAATTGTTAATAATGTTTAAGTTGATGTGAATAATGTTATAAAAACCTTCAAAAATAAACCTGTAAGTTGATTTAATGGAAATTGTTCGTATATTTGACGATGAAGATTGTTTGTTATCTGTGCAATACGATGAAAATAAACAGGATGAATTTTCAAGGATATTTGAGGATTGGACAGACATTGAATTCCTCGAAAACTTTTTTGAAGAAAACAAA
>JAWLEA010000254.1:1521-2671 GCA_041686345.1 Polyangia bacterium
AAAGATTTGGCAGAAAGCCTCAATGTTTCACCACAGTATGTCAATAAAATTGTTAAGGGCAAAGAAAATTTGTCCTTGGAAACAATAACAAAGATAGAAAGATTACTGGACTTAAAGCTTGTTGAAGTTCACAAATATGAGGAAGTTACAGAACTTGGTGGAATAATTGCAACAACCACTATAACAAATACTACTACCGCTTCTGTTACAGAGAGTTCTATTCCAAAAAGCAAAGCGAGTCAAAGTTACTCTCAGGAGCAAGACTACCATTCTGTTTTAGAAGTAAAAACCAATAGAAAACCATCATTATCACTTGTGGCATAATGAAAAATAAAGTATCCCGTGTACAATTTGCTTTAAGCAAAATTACAACTGAACAGTTTGCCATTCTTGAGAATGCATTTGCTCCGGAAAAAGATATTAAAATCAATACAAATATTAGATTCGGCGCTGATGAGAATAAAAACATGGTAGCTTGTTTCACATCATTTTCTTTTGAAACTGAACAAAAAGCTTTTTTGAAAATTGAAGCCGGATGTCATTTTTTAATAATCCGGGATTCCTGGAATTCAATGTATGACTCAGAGCAACAAATTCTGAAACTGCCCAAAGGATTCTTAACACATCTGGCAGTTTTAACGGTTGGCACAACCAGAGGCATTTTGCATTCAAAAACCGAAGGTACTGATTTTAATAAGTTTGTACTACCAACTATAAATTTGGCCGAAATGATAAAAGAAGATGCCGAATTTAAGTTTACGGATGAGAAAAATTAACTCATATTTCATTTTTTATTCATCTTATGGAAAGCTTTGGCCTGCTTGTATTCTTCGTCGTAGGGAAGTTGCAGTTGAGAAAGCATTTCGGGCACTGCTAATGCCCAGCTAACGTAGTAATAGGCAAGAATGTGGTAGCCGGAATTCTGCACGATTCATCTCCAGACGGTTTGCTTTGAAACTGCCTGTTAAATCGATACCAAACAAATCGTCGATTTTGTGGATAATTTGCATGAAAAAGTATATTAACAAAATTAGTAACAAACTGTTTGAAAAGCACTTGTTTGATCAATAATCTTTTCATCTCATTTGTGAATTTTAAAAGTCAAATATAACTATTTAAAATTTTTATTCCATATTTATAGAGCCGTTCC
>JAWLEA010000110.1:0-11539 GCA_041686345.1 Polyangia bacterium
GGAGGATAGCAATTATCTTGTTTCTACTCTTGTAGGAAAATACGTAGACTTTGCCCGCAAAGGAACAGATGGAGTCATAAGTGTGGCTGGATTGAATTGCATGGTTGGAGTAGCCTCCGGAGCAGCAATGAAATCCATACGCGAAAATTACAACAATATTCCCATGATTTACTTATCCTACGGTGGAGATGAAGGAGTCATCCACCAGTTGAAACTGGAAACCTTCGTAAATCAAGTTTTTGAATATCAACAACAAAAGCACTCATCCCGTATTTTCTCAGAAAATATTGCCGCAATTTATTAGAAACAAAACCTGAACAAGCCTTAGGCTTTTTTAACATTTTCCATTTGCCTGTACAAAATTACTTTACCCTTGGGTAAATTCGGAATTATCAGAGCCAACCGGTTACCTTCGGCCCATCTCAATCCAGCTCAAGCCTCAGTTTTAACTTGCAATCTGAAAGAGAACTTTCTGCGAAGTTATTCAAAACATCTGAGGCAGATTTCTTGCCCGGTCAAAAAAACCATTCAATTAAAAATTGAAAAAAATCTTTTATAATTGTAAAGTTTTGGCTAAGTGGTGTATGTTTCCATTTGTGAAAATGCTGGAAAATTAAGATTAAACAGCCAGGCAAGCATTGATGATAATTGTCTGTTGAGGAATTATGAAAGATTTTATCAGAAAATTAATCCAGAATAAATTCACAGACTATCTGGTAGCTGTATTGATAATTATCAGTGTAACACTTACTGTTTTGGAAGTTCAATCACCTCCAGGCAGCTATGACAGATATATTTATGGTTATATCGGTTTTATCATTACCCTGGTTTTTGTCGTTGAATTGTCTTTGCGCTGGTATATTTCTTCTTCAACAAAAGACTTTTTCAAGGAATATTGGATCGATGTTATTGCAGTAATACCCACAATTAGAGTTTTAAGAATAATAAGAGCTCTGAGAATGCTTCGTATTATCAGATTGGGAATAATTATTTCTCGAAGATCAAGAAAAAAAGCATATTTATTCGGGGAGGGAGTAAGAGAAAATTTGAAGATTATTTTTATAATTTTCAATATTTTCATTCTGGGAGCCATAGGAATGTTTTTGGTTGAAAACCATAACAGCAGTTTCGACTCTTTTGATAAAACAATCTGGTGGAGCCTTTTTACCTTGATGGCCGGAGAACCTGTCGGGGGAGAAGCTCAAACATTAGTTGGCAAGTTTATCAGTGCTTTTGTCATGCTGGGAGGTTTTACTTTTTTTGCAGTATTTACAGGTATTGTTTCAGCCATAATGGTTAATCATTTAAAAGGAAGCAAAGAGGCAAAAGAAATGGAATTGCGTGAATTAAAAAATCATTTTGTTATTTGTGGTTGGAATCGATCCGGCAAGATAATCGTTAAGGAACTTCAGGCAGAAGTTGCGACAAGTTGTGCCCCGATTGTCATAATTACAGAAATGGAAGAACCACCTGTTTTTGATAAAAATAAAGTTAATTTGGGGATGATTCACTTTGTCCGAGATGATTATACTTCCAGAGATGTTTTAAAGAAAGTTCAGATAGACAAAGCGAGGGCTGCAATATTATTGGCTGATAAATCAAAGCCCCGCAGTGATCAGGATCGAGATGCCAGAACTATTCTGGCGGCTTTGATTATTGAAAAACTTAGTCCGGGAATTTTTACCAGTGCAGAATTGCTGCAAAGAGAGAATCAGGTACATTTATCCATGGCAGATGTTGAAGATGTAGTGGTTGGTGATGAATATATGGGAAATCTTATTGCACACTCTTCAAGAACCTGGGGTCTGGTAAAAGTTATGGATGAACTTCTGACTTCTACTCGCGGAAATCAGTTTTATAAAACTAAAGCTCCGGGAGAAATCATTGGTTTAAAATTAAAGGATGCACTTGGAATCATAAAAGAACAATATGACGGCATAATTTTTTCCATTGAAACTGAAGATATTCCTCCTGGTGGTGAACCTAAAGAAAATATTCAAATGGTAAGTTCCCGCAGAATTATTACCAATCCCCCCAATGACTATGTAATAAAAGAAGATGATGCAATTATTATTATAGCTGAAAAAATGCCCACTGTATCTTGATGCCGCTATTTTTACAACCAGGTTAAAATTTTGATATGTATTCAGGCCTTGAGGAAAAGTTAATTTACCATTGGTGCACTTTCAAATTTGAGCCGTTCTTCTTAACTTCTTTTTCAAGTTTTGCAATTTCGCTTTTCTTGAAAGTACCTTTTGAAACATAGATAAGTTTTAACTTTTTACATTTGTGTAATGGCTTCAGACTTTTTATCTTGGTATTTCTGATTTTCAGATTACTTAAAACGGGTAGTTTTCCCAATGCTTTAATGTCTTTTACTGGAGTGTTGTCAAGATATAACCAGCTTAAAGAAGAAAGATTGCTTAAAGGAGCGATATTTTTGACTTCGGTATGAGACAATTCAAGAGTTGAAAGTGATTTCATGTTTTTCAGGGGAGTTATATCTTTTACTTTTGTTTTGCGTAGATCGAGAGCTTTCAATTTGTTTAATCCACTTAATGGTTTGATATTGGAGATATTGGTTTCAGCCAGATCAAGGCTGGTAATACCGGTAAGATCTTTCAAGGGAGAAATATCTACTATTTTTGTTCCGTCAAGATTTAGTCTCCTGAGATTTGACAGATTTTTCAGCGGCTTGATGTTTTTTATTGCTGTATTTGACAACATCAAATATTTCAGTGAGGTGAGTTTATTGAGAACTTCAATATCTTCAAGTTTTCTGCAGTGACGAAGATAGAGAGTTCGAAGCTTGTTCATATTTTTAAGAGGTGCAATTGTTTTGGCAAGACACCCGTTAACTTTTAATGATTCCAAATTGGGAAGAGAAGCTATTGAATCTAACGAATTAATACCCGCACCGGAAAGAGACAGATATTTGAGATTTTTTAATTTGGATAGAGGTTCATAACTTTTTATGTCTTTACATCTTGAAAGAAAAAGTTTTTCAAGTTTGGGCAGTTGAGTCAAAGGTGAAAGATCTTTGATTGGTGAACCACTAAAATCAACTATAACAATCTTTTTTAGATTTTTGATGAAATCAATATTGGATAAGTTACTATAGGTGATTTCGAGACTGTAAAGATTTTTTAGATGTTTCAGGGTTTCAACATTTTTAATCTCATTTCTGGGCAACCGTAATTTTCTTAGTTCTTTCAATGTCTTTAATGAAGCTAAATCAACAGGAATTTTATTTCTATAAGATTTTCTGTTGGAATTTATGGTTAAACTTTCCAAATTATTTAAAGAAGCCAGTGGCTTGAAGGATTGAATAGCGGGATTTTGCAGATAGAGTTTTTTTACCCAGGGGAGATTCTGGATTGTTTTGAAAAAGTTGTCTTTTGTCTTTGGGGTGAACTTGATTACAAGACTTTTATAATTCTTCTGTGATTCAATCTCTTTTTTTACTTTTGGAGTTACAACTTTGATTCTGCAACTGTATGAATTGCATTTTACTTTCTCATCTTTTTTGGAAACACCATCGGCTTTAACCCAGCCCGGAGGTGTTTTTTCAGTTTTCTTCCCTTTATTTTTTTCAGTTTTCTCCAACTTTGTATTATCTTTTTTCTTGGTTATTTTATCTTTTGTTTTGTTTTCGTCTTTTTTGTCACAGGAAACAATAGCAATAGAGATCACAAATAGTAAAATAAAGTGTTTTTTCATGATATCCTCCATTCTGGGTAGATAATGAATTGCGTGAAAATATAATATATTTTCAATAACTGGTCAATCAGAATGACATTTTTGTCAGTATCAAAAGAATATTTGTGGAAAGTTCTGGAGGTAACGATAGGATAAAAAAGGAGGGAGTAAATTCAGAAATGGATGCCAAAAAAGAAATTAAGAAGTAATGTAGAGGATTTGCCGTCTTTTTCTTCTTCGGAATTTACTGGAATAATTGTGCCTTCAAGATTCAATGACATAGTTATATTTTCAAAGATTATGCGAGGAAGACGGTAATGAAAGCCTGCTCCTAAAAAAATATTTTTAGAAAATTCTTCTCTGTACAATTCTCTACCAAAAGTTTTCTCGTAATAATAATTGTTAATTTTTACCATTCCGCCAAGTTTTACATAGGGATATAAACCACCATTTTTTACTGTCGAAAAATAATAGAGAAAATTAAAACCGAAGTTGATCATTTCTCTTGATTGATTCTCATTTTCGGATGTGGCATAACCTCTGAAGAATGTATCAAATCCCCATCTTCTGTTGCGCAGATAGGAAAGAGCAATACCTCCTCCAAAGAGAGAATATTCATTGTCATCGTCTCCACCAAATCCCCAGCCAAAAGTAATTCCCCATTCATTTTCAGGAAGAAAGGGTTGGTTTTGTTGGGAAATATTATCAGGTGGTTTAGGATAGCTTTTTTCGGGTATTTCGACATAAACAGGACGGGGAGCCGATGAATTGTAGTTTTTGGATTCAGCATTGTTGATGAATAAAAGATCTTCGTTACTGAATTTGGAGATGTGAGAATATCTGTTATTGGCCAAAGGGCTAGAAATGTAAGTCAATAATATAAAGATAGTGGAAAATAAGCTAAAAAATTTCATAAGCTAACCTCGTAAATAATATTTGATAAGGTTTAAGGTTTGAGCTTTGTTGCTCTGTTGGAGTGTTAATAAAGCAATATGTATGCCAGTAAAAATATAATAAATAAAAGCAGATGAGGTAAAATTCGGTCGCCCGACGATGACATCCATTTTTGGGATGGGAACTATTTACAATTGACAAGGGGGAGGAGTTCGTCACCTCTGCCATATTGTTCTTCCGGCGGAGCTTCGGGCAAACCTTCCAAAATGCTGTATATCTTATCATGTATTTCTGTCAGAGTTTCTTCTGCCAGGTTGGTAGTTGAATCTGGATCTGATACACAAATAAATTTGTTGTTTCCACAGACATCAAAGTCTTCACATACTTCATTACGAGCTGTTTCAGAGAGATTTTCATCACCGAAATGAGCTTCACCGTCAATCAGAACCAGACGTACATCGGATGCGGTCGCATCGATCAGGGCATCATAAGGATTTTCTCCATCCCTTCCTATGATCAGAATATCAGCTCTGAGTCCAACTTCGATTTTTCCAATATGATCTTCGAGGCCGATTACTTTTGCATTTTCAATGGTAGCCATCTGCCACAGTTTCTTAGAAGATAATAATGAAATACCTGTAGATAAGGCATATTCACGGCAAAATTTCAATTCGCCCAACATATCGTCTTCTCCGGAGAGGGTCCAATCAGGTCCTATACCAACTGTAATCCCAGCTTCCAGAAATAAATCGATGGGTGCTGTTTCTCCGTAAAGAACCATATTACTGGAAGGTGACCAGACAATTTTGGCATCGGTCAAAGCAGCTTCTTCAATTTGCAGGTTGGTTAGTGAAACGGAATGAATCAGGATTGCTGTACCATATTCCAGTAAAGAAACTCCTGCATGTCTGTTTTCGCGAGGATCTCTGCCGGCAAAACTGTCAAATTCTTCAGTTATGTGATTGCCGGAGAATCCTTCCTGCATATGAACATGAAGTCTGGTGCAAGGTTCAGTTGGTTCCTCGAAAGACTCGATATAGTTGCTGGCATCAGCGGTGGTTATGTCCCGTGGGGAAGCAATAGTTCCTCGCATGTGATCGTGACCAAGTCCATGGTAGCGGTTGGCATTGCGGACACTCCAGTTGATACAGGAACCGCTTGCCGAAGGTTGTCCCTGCATGGTTGTTGTTCCATGGACCAGGGAACGCAGAATTCCCCATTTGGAGGCAGGACAGAAATGGGAATTGGAAGAGCGGTGAGCTGTATAGGGTTTGATAAATTCCTCATATTCAGGATCATCAGCCCATTCATAACGGTTGTTAAACAGTTGACCGTTGGACGGAACCCATTCAGGTAAAAAATTATAAGAAACATGGTTGTGACTATCAATGAGTCCCGGAGAAATAATTCCATTTGTTTCAATAATTGTTACACTGTCAACTTCCGGCTCATTTGAGCAACTGGTATCGACACAAGTAATAAATTCATTCACAATAAGCACCTCGCCCTGAGAAATCACGGAGTCTTCCAGTAAAATTTTTCCTTTGAGCAGGAAGCCGCCTGTTCCTGTCTGCAGAATTGTTGCATCTGGGGTGGGGTGGGAATCGTTTTCTCCATAACTGCATTCACTTACGTCAAAATCACTGCAGTCTTCAAGACAGGAAAGAGTGCCCTCTGTATAACCAAGTTCCAAGGTGGTACAGTCGTTATTACCCAGGTTGGTGCCGTCACAGATTTCTCCTTCATCAATAATACCGTTGCCACAACTCTGGTTGTTGACATTGTTAGTGTTGTTGGTGTTATTGATATTGTTGGTGTTGTTGGTGTTGTTGTTGACATTGTTTGAGTTATCTGAATTTCTGTCGCAACCAATATATACACTTGAAAGAATCAAAAGGATTGCAAAAATAAGCTTTTTCATATCAAAAACCTTTCATGGTGAATAATTGTAAAATATCCGAATCCGAAGGGGAGATGAAATTATTTGGTTAAGGATTTGTTTCGGACTTCGTACTGAATATATTATGAACTCCCCCATATGGTTTGTCTAATCAAAATTTTATTTAAAATAAAAAATTTTATAGAAATTAAAGAAAATTGTTTGCCCAAATTAGGAGATTTGAAAAATGAAGGGGGGGGTGTTCTTTAATTTTTCCATGGATTTTAGTTTTTTCTCATATCTTGCGGTTCGTTGATAATTTCTAAAATTTAGCGCTTTTCAATCAGTGAAAAAAATATTAATTCTTTATGAAAATCGGGTTTGCCTGCTGGTTATCCAAAAAATAGTTTTATCTAGGTTTATTTTTATGTTAGTCATAAACTAGTTGTTGCCCCAAAAAGGGAGGTCTACGTCCAATAAGCCCCATTCTGGGATGGGAACTAAATTATAAAAGTCTCTTTCAGTCTGGAGTTACCAAACTCAGATCATCAATTTTTGGCTTTTATCTAGAAAAATTTGTATTTATTAATTTTAATTCAGGAGAAAACAATGAAAAAACTTATATTGACTGGAATGGTAATTTTTGTCTTTGCCGGGTGCAAAACTAAATGTGAAGAAAATTCTGCAACAGATGAAGAAGCAAAAAATACACAAACTGTTGCTGACACATCTGCAAAGCAGGTAAATAAAGAAGACTTGAAAACAATGGATGATAAAGCCAGTTATGTTATAGCCTATAATCTCGGTCAAAGATTCAAAAAAGATAATTTGAAAATTAATCAAAATATTTTCGTCGAAGGCATGAAAACCGGTATTGCCGGCAAGAAGCCTCTGTTGAATAAAGAAGAAATGGTGAAAGTACAAAAAGATTTGCGTCAAAAAATGATGAAAAAGATGATGGAAGAAAGAAAAAAAACCAATAAAATAACACCTGAGAAACGCAAAGAAGCTCAGGAAAATAAGAAAAAAGCTCAAGAGTTTCTCAGTAAAAACAAAGAAAAAGAAGGAGTCAAAGAAACAAAAAGCGGGTTGCAATATAAAGTACTCAAAGCCGGAAAAGGCGAAAAACCCGGAAAAACAGATAAAGTAAAAGTACATTATACTGGTACATTACTTGATGGAACAGTTTTTGACAGCTCCAAAAAAAGAGGAAAACCTGCTGAGTTTCCCCTTAACAGAGTAATTCCTGGTTGGACAGAAGGAATTCCTCTTATGAAAGTAGGAGCCAAATACAAATTCTGGATTCCAGGCAAGCTCGCCTATGGTATGCGTCCCCGTCCCAATGGCAAAATTGGCATGAATGAAATGCTTGTTTTTGAAGTTGAACTTTTGGATATTCTCGAAAAAGGTAAAAAAACAACTCCCAAAGTTAAATCCAAAGTTATCAAAAAAGGCAACATGAAAAAAGCTGTTCCTAAAGAAAAAGTTGCTCCCAAAACTAAAAAGCAAAATAATTAATTAATCTTCGTGCTTCCTCAAAGCACCACTTTCCCCTTCTCAAAAATTATATCAACCAATTGCAATTTCACTGGGGTTTATCAGACGGGAATAAAGTTTGTCAGCACCAAACTAGATGGTTCAGTTTACCCGTACCCCAAAAAAGGGCATAGCCTGAAAACGGAATTTTCCCTCAACAACAACTTTATCATAACTCCTAGAAATAGTATCAACTATGTTTGCGAAGTTATTCCGCGCATCTGAGGCAAACTTCAATTTCAGCCAACTCCACTTCTGGGCTGGCAGTTAAAAAGATTTAATTGTGATGGAGTGATTCTAAAAGAAGTGAAGAAGATAAGAAGGGCGAGGCAAGTTTAAACCAACACCTAAATCCAGCCGCGATCTTCACAGGCTCTGGCAACTCTGTCTATGGCGATAATATAGGCTGCATCTCTCATGTAGAGATTTTTCTTTTCAGCCAGTTCACTGACAGCATGAAAAGCAGAAGTCATTTTGAGATCGAGTTTTTCCAGGACTTCTTCTTTGGGCCAGAAGTAGTTCGTATTGCATTGTACCTGCTCAAAATAACTGCAGGTTACTCCGCCGGCATTAGCCAAGAAGTCGGGGATTACAAAAATATTGCGTTTGTGAATGACTTTGTCAGCTTCAGGAGTGGTAGGACCATTGGCTCCTTCGGCTATGATTTTGACTTTGTTGCTGATTTTGCTGACGTTTTCACCTGTGATCTGATTTTCAAGGGCAGCAGGCACCAGAATATCAACTTCTTGCTCTAACCATGCTTCACCAGAGAGGGCTTCATAACCCATATCAAGAGCTTTGGCTTTGTCAATGCCACCAAAACGATCGGTAATTGAACGTAATTCATCCAGAATAATTCCGGTTTTTTTGTGGTAGGTGTAAGATTTTTGTTCGTTTTGATCCCAACAAGAAACACAGATGGCTTTTCCACCCATATTTTCGAAGAGTTCAATTGCATATTGGGATACATTACCAAATCCCTGGAAACTGGCAGTAGTGTCTTTGGGATTGATCCCCATATTTTTCAGAGCTTCTCTGACGGTATACATGACACCATAGCCGGTTGCTTCTGTTCTGCCCAGTGAACCCCCCATGCCTACAGGTTTGCCTGTAATGAAACCGGGGAATTTTGCTCCGTGGATAGCTTCATATTCATCCAGCATCCAAAGCATATGTTGAGAATTTGTCATTACATCCGGAGCGGGAACATCAGTAAGAGGACCGACATTTTTAGCTATTTGTCGTACCCAGCCACGGCAAATCTGTTCCTGTTCCCTGGAATTAAGATTGTGAGGATCACAAATGACTCCCCCTTTTCCACCTCCAAGGGGAATATCCACAACAGAACATTTCCATGTCATCCAGGTAGCAAGAGCTCTTACTGTATCAACAGTTTCCTGGGGATGAAAACGGATTCCACCTTTGCAGGGACCGCGAGAATCATTGTGTTGAACTCTGAAGCCGCGAAACACCTTGGTAGAGCCATCATCCATCTTCACAGGTATGTTGAAGTGATATTCTCTCATGGGATTACGGAGAAGATCCCGGATACCCTGTTTTAATTGTAATTTTTCGGCTATCTGATCAAACTGTTGTTGAGCCATTTTAAATGCATTGAAATTTTTGTCTGCCATTATTAGTCCTCCAAAAGACATAAAGTTGTTGCCACAATGACCAGTTAAAAAAAATTGGAAAACAGGTCATTGGGTGAAAAAACAGATTGTTAAAGTGGTTAATACTGAGCTTGTTAATAATTTCACGTATTACGATTTTTTTGTCAGGGAAAAACCCTGATAATCTTAATAACTAAAAATGGATTAAATTAGAAAAGTGCTATGAAGTTGGCGGGTTATGTCTTTATCTGAAAAAAAAACGAGATTAAACAAATTGGATTATTGTTATTTGTTTAACCATATATCTTGGAGGTTAATCAAAATAAATTTATTTTCAAACATTTTTTTAATAAATTCTTAATGGGTATTTTAATATCTGAGGTTGATTGTTTTAAATTGAAATGTTCTGAATTTGGAAGGAATTATTTGACAGGTATTTTTTTGGCTGGATCATTAACAGCATTGATTTTTTGAGCAAAGTAACTTTGTTTTTCAATATCCTTGTCTGTTATCAGGTGTACATCAAGAATGCCGTTAGTATGGTAGCCGGTTCTAATGTAATTCATTTCATTGAGACAGTGGTCCCAACCATCAAGCCAGATGAGAAGTTTGTTTTGTTTTTGCTGGTTGTCGTTTACGTGAATAAGCAGATTCAAGTCACTTGCCGGACCGGCAGTAGCATTTTTTGTGCTTCCGAATACATAAAAATCTTTTACTCCAAAGCGTTCCGGATCTATTTTTTCAGCTATGAGAGAAGCAATTTCCAGTCTCCATTGCCAATGATCATCTGAATTAAATTGGAAGAGTTCATCAATTTCTGTTTCATTTTCATCTTCCTGATTACTGCTTCTCAGGTAAGCAATGGCCTGATCAAGTTCCGCGTTCATTAAAACTTTGATATGGCTGCCATTGAAACTCTTTGCCAGATCAATAACTTTTATTGTGTCTTCAAGGTGGGCAAATTCGGGGGCAAAATCTTCAAGACTGTTATCAGCCAACTTGAGAAAACTTTCATTGAATTTTACACCTGGATCATCCGGATAAAGTGGAAGATATCTGATTGATGCCTCGACCAGATCCTGAAAAAAGTGAGTACCAAAAGACAATTCAGGCTGGTAGCTTCCTTTCTTTTTGGCTATTTCTATAAGTACTGCAGTATTGTTAATATCGGAATAAGTTACTCTGACACCCAATTTGATATTACCGCGGCTTCCCCAACGTCCCGGTCCCATAAGAATAAATTTTCTGCGGGGAAGGACTTTGTTAAGCTTACTAATGGCTCTACCGATTTCCAGCATTTCACTTCTGGAAGACAGGTTGTTGTAACTGTTGGGCTCGACATAGACAAGATGTGTTATGTCGGAAACCCGTCCATTGGAAACATATTTATTTGCACTGAAAATGATCTTGTTTTCAGGAACATTTTGTGGAATTGGGGACGCAATGGAATTTTTTGTTGAACTCTGAGGTCGACATTGCAGAAGGTAGAGGTTCTCGCCGTCGGAAGCAAATTCAATATCCACAGGAGTTTTAAGATTTTCCTGAAGTTGTTCCATGATGAGTTTTATCGTTTTGACAAAATCGGTATCATTACGAAGACCTTCAAAGGTGGTAACGAATTGTTCATTTTCGTATTCAGTCAAATAGCCTGGTTTGGATATTTTATCACCCTGGAGAATTGAAACAATATTTTCAAGTCCGGGAATATTTCCTTTGTTGTTGAGGATCAACTCTTTAATATTAATGGTTTCAAATGATCTTTTCTCGAGATTGATTACATCCATTTGACGAGGGGCATAACGAACAATTTCTTCGGTGGTTACATTAACTCTGAGATCGGGATTGCCGGGTGCAATGAGGATGGGATAATCATCACCAATTCTGTCAACAGCTCTGGTTCCAAGTCCGGGAACCAGCC
>JAWLEA010000255.1:0-2642 GCA_041686345.1 Polyangia bacterium
TCGCGCTCCATACATCTTATTTGATGACCAATTTACGAATTAATAGGTTAAAGATGCAAATTTTTTTAATAAAATTCAAAAGAAAAACACAAAAAAAAATCTCATTCTTAGTGAATTAAACTGAAAATATCCTCGTAAATCACTGAAATACAATTTATTATTGGAAAGTCCTGTTACATCAAATATTAATATTTTTTTTTCAACAATACCCTTGATTTTTGTTGAAAACTAACCCCATTGAAAAAAATTAATGTTTTTTCCTGATGATTTAGAAGGATAAAAACAACGGTTTGATCGATTATACAAGGATTCCAGCAATAAACTCAAGGAGCTTGGTTGCAAGTTATTAAAAATCAGCGATCTAATTTTTCCCTTAATTTTTGAAGAAAAAAATTCCACAATTTATCGCTGGGTGGATCGGCTATAATTGATATCTCTTTTTCCTGAACCGGATGAATAAAACTTATTTGTCTGGAATGAAGCGATATACCTCCGTTTTTGTTGCTTCTGGGAAAACCGTATTTAAGATCACCTTTAATGGGAGAACCGATTTTTGAAAGCTGACTTCTGATTTGATGATGCCTCCCTGTTTCAGGTCTGACTTCCAACAAATGATATCTATCGGATGAAGCCAGGATTTTATAGGTAAGTATGGCTTGTTTGGAATTTTCCCTGGGCTGATCAAAGGAAAAAGATTTATTTTTTTGAGGATTTCTTACGAGATAATGTTTCAAATATCCATTGGGCAACTCAGGAGCATGTTTCACTATGGCCCAATACATTTTTTCTATTTTTTTCTCCCTGAATAGCCGATTGACTCTTGACAACGCCTTGCCGGTCTTTGCAAAAAGCACGGCTCCACTCACTGGTCTGTCCAACCGATGGGTAACACCTAAAAAAACATTGCCTGGTTTGCGGTACTTATCCTTTAAATATTGTTTGACCTGTTGATCAAGAGATTCATCACCTGTGTGGTCTCCCTGGACCAGGTCATTATTGTTTTTGTTTACTGCTATAAGATGATTGTCCTCATACAGGACTTCCATAAAACTTGTTCTTTAATACTGTTCATTCTCATTTGGAAAATCTTCATTTTTTACATCCTGAATATAGGTCTGCACCGAACCCAGCACCTCTTCATACAAATTGTGATAACGACGCAAAAACCTAGGAGAAAAGTCCTGATTAATGCCCAGCATATCATGCAGAACCAAAACCTGGCCATCCACGTATTTTCCGGCTCCTATACCAATAACAGGAATTGTCAATTCTTCAGCAATTCTGCCTGCAAGTTTGGCGGGAACTTTCTCCAAAACCAATGCAAAACACCCTGCGTTTTCCAGAATATGGGCATCTTCAATAAGCTTTTTGGCTTCGTCCTCTTTTGTGGCCCTGACCACATAAGTGCCAAATTTATGAATAGACTGGGGAGTTAAACCCAAATGCCCCATAACAGGAATACCAGCGGAAAGAATGCGTTTCACCGATTCTTCTATTTCTCTTCCACCCTCCATTTTCACTGCATGTCCACCGGTCTCTTTCATTATACGGATTGCCGACATTAGTGCTTCTTTAGAATTCCCCTGATATGAACCAAAGGGGAGGTCAATAGTTACAAAAGCTCTCTTCACAGCCCTTACAACGGATTTTGCATGGTAAATCATTTCATCCAGGGTAATCGGCAGGGTGGTTTCATTACCGGCCATCACATTCGATGCAGAGTCCCCTACAAGGATTACATCAATTTCAGCCTTATCCAGTATACGTGCCATAGAATAATCGTAAGCAGTAAGCATGGATATCTTTTCCTTCCTGAGCTTCATCTCATGTAACACATGGGTGGTTACTTTTTTAATCTTTTTTGTCGATGACATATTTCGTAAAATTTATGATTCAATTCTTCCGACAAATCTATAAATAAAACCAACCGATTATAAGAATATTTCCATTCAAGTTATGACAGTTTGTCACTGAATTGCAAAACAAGAGACATATCTCTGTATATCAACATATTTTACATCAAATTTAAAATACAAAAAAATATGGCACAATCATTGATCAAACTCACAACAGAAAATAAAAAGTTGAATCAAAAATAAATAGAAAAAAATGGGTAAAATTATAGGAATAGACTTAGGAACTACCAACTCATGTGTCGCTGTAATGGAGGGCAACGAACCGGTTGTTATTCCTAATAGTGAGGGAAAAAGAACTACTCCCTCTATGGTAGCATTTGTGGAAAACGGTGAAAGAAAAATAGGCGATCCGGCCAAAAGGCAAGCCATAACAAATTCACAGAATACAGTTTCTTCCATTAAGCGATTCATGGGAAATAGCTTTGATGAAGTACAGAAAGAAGTTAACCGGGTATCTTACGAAGTTGTGAAGGGTGACAACAATATGCCCCGTATCAAGATTGAAGACAGGAAATATACTCCCCAGGAGATATCCGCCATGGTATTGCAGAAGATGAAAAAAACTGCTGAAGACTACCTGGGGCAAGAGGTAACTGAAGCTGTTGTTACGGTACCCGCTTATTTTAACGACTCACAAAGACAGGCAACCAAGGAAGCCGGTGAAATTGCCGGACTGGAGGTCAAACGTATCATTAATGAACCTACCGCCGCTTCACTGGCATACGG
>JAWLEA010000256.1:0-2634 GCA_041686345.1 Polyangia bacterium
GAGCAGTTTGAGCAACTTCAGCCTTCATGGTATCTATAGAGATTGCATGTCCTTTGTCAGCCAGCCAGACTACCGTGGGCATGACTCTTTTCAATTCTTTTTCTGTGCTGATTCGTTTGCTTCCGGGACGAGTGGATTCACCTCCAATGTCTAAAATATGAGCACCTTGGGAGATTGCTTTTTCTCCATTGGCTACAGCTTCTTCAAAGTGGAAATTTTTGCCACCGTCAAAAAAAGAATCAGGGGTGGTGTTGATGACAGCCATAAATAAAGGCTGATCAAATTTAAATTCAAAACCATGAACTTTGAGGGGTGAAGGAATATATCTCATGTATTTAACTGTTGGAGAATGAAAGCTCTGAACTGGTCAGACCTTTACCGGGCTTGGGATCCTTGCCGGTTGATTTGACAAGTTCTTCCAGCTCGTTTTTTTCTAGCGTTTCTTTTTCAAGCAGACCATTGGCGATTTTTTCGAGAAGTTCACGATTGGAAGTGATCAGATTTTTTGCTTTGCCATATGCTTTCATGACCAAGCTATGAACTTCCTGATCTATAAGTTTGGCAGTGCTTTCGGAGATATCCTGATGTTTGGTGACTTCTCTTCCTAGGAAGATTTCTTCTTCATTATTGCCAAAAGTAAGGGGACCGAGTTTCTCGCTCATTCCCCATTCACAAACCATTCTGCGAGCTAGCTTTGTGCATTTTTCAAGATCATTGCTGGCTCCGGAGGTTTGGGTGTCAAGGAAAAGTTCTTCGGAAATCCTGCCTCCCAGCATGATTCCCATGTTGTTTTCTGCAAATTGGCGGGTAATTTTAAGTCTGTCCTGATCAGGAAGTTGCATAACCAACCCAAGAGCATTGCCTCGCGGAATGATAGTTGCTTTGTGAATTGGATCCTTTTCTCCTTCAATTAATAGAGCCACCAGAGCATGTCCTGCCTCGTGGTAGGCTGTAAATCGTTTTTCCTGAGGAGAAATAACCATGCTTTTGCGTTCATTGCCCATGAGGATTTTGTCTTTGGCAAATTCAAAATCAACTTGTTCCACAATATCCTTATCTGTTCTGGCAGCTGTGAGAGCAGCTTCATTGACAAGATTAGCCAGATCAGCTCCGCTGAAACCAGGAGTACCTTTGGCGATTACATCAAGATCAAGGTTTTCTTTCACCGGGATTTCTTTGCTGTCTATATGAACTTTGAGAATTTCTTTGCGACCTCGCACATCCGGCATATTGACTACAATTCTGCGATCAAAACGACCGGGTCGAAGCAGAGCGGGATCAAGGACATCGGGCCTGTTGGTGGCAGCCATAAGTATGATACCTTCTTTTCCTTCAAACCCGTCCATTTCAACTAGAAGTTGATTGAGAGTCTGTTCTCTTTCATCATGTCCTCCTCCAAGCCCGGCTCCTCTTTTTCTGCCGACGGCATCGATTTCGTCCATGAAAATTATGCAGGGAGCATTTTTCTTTCCCTGTTCAAAAAGATCTCTGACTCTGGAGGCTCCTACCCCGACAAACATTTCCACAAAGTCAGAACCTGAAATGGAGAAGAACGGAACTCCGGCTTCTCCTGCAACAGCTTTGGCCAGCAAGGTTTTTCCGGTTCCTGGCATACCTACCAGAAGAACACCTTTTGGTATTTCTCCTCCCAACTTTGTAAACTTTTTGGGATTTTTAAGATAGTCGACTATTTCCGAAACTTCATTTTTAGCTTCTTCAATACCCTTGACGTCGTCAAAAGTTTTCTTTTTATCGTTTTCGGAAAGCATTCTTGTTTTTGCTTTCCCAAAAGTCATTGCTTTACCAGCACCTCCCTGGAGTTGTCTGATAAAGAAAAAGAAAAGAACGAAAAGCAAAAGCATGGGAAGCCAGCTCAGCAACAGGGTGGGCCAGTAACTTTCTTCTTCTTCTACAACTTCATATTCAATTTGTTCCTGATCAAGCTTTTCGAGCAATTTGGGAGAAATAATTCCTGTGGTTTCAAATTTTTGATTGTTGCGAGCGTAGATGCCACTGATCTCATTGTCAGTAATTTTTAAATCTTTAAATTTTACACCATTCTCCACATCTTTTTTGAAAACGGAAAACTTGACTTCTTTGGAATCACTCTCTTCTTCGTTCCAAAGTTTGAAGAGCATTACAAAAAGACCTAAAAGAAGGATCCAGACAATAATAGTTTTGTGTGATTGTTTCACTGGGAAACCTCTCGATTATAATTAAATACTGCCCTGAAAACGGGATATTTCATCCAGAATCTATTGTGTACCAGCGAATTCTCTGGGGCAGAGTGCAGCATATTCAAGTTGAAAAAAATGGATTTGTCCAGAAAATCTGGAGCAGAATCAATTTAACATATAAACCTGTAATATTTAATCCGTCAATGTCAATATAAATTACTTTATTTTAAAAAAAATGGAAAAAACAGGTCATCTAAAGACAGGGGTAGTTTAAAAAGGCTAGTACTAGTTTCCATCCCAAAAAGGAAGGTCATCGCCTGAATGCGGAATTTCACCTCATCTGCTTTGTCGTAACTGCTGTTGATTGTCACTTTAAATTGAGGGGAATTATTGGATTATTTTGATGGGGTTTTTGGATTATTTTGATTTTTTAGATCAGTTCGGTTTCTGCCAGCCG
>JAWLEA010000257.1:0-2625 GCA_041686345.1 Polyangia bacterium
CAATGCCGGCGAGGTGGCCTCCAGTATTATGCTGTTCCGACTTTTTAAAAGGTATATTGCCCCGCTTTCAAATCCTGTAACCCTGATACCACTATCCACAATCATTTGCATCAGGGTTTCCTTTTCCAGGGTTGAATTCATCGACTGACTTACCTGCAGGAAAGACTCAATCCGACTGTTGCTCTCCTTCAAATCCATTGCCGACTGTGTCTGCATATCCTCAGCCATTTTTCGCTCAGTAATATCCCGGCATATACAAAAAACCCGCTTCTTTTCGTCAAACCATGCAGCATTGGCGCTTATCTCAACGTCGTATATGCTGCCATCCTTCCTGCGGTGCCTGGTTTCAAAATGCACCCCCTCCTCATCAATACTGCCTATCATTTCAGTCGTATCCTCGGGGGAATATAGGAATTCCCAATCAGTTACAGCCAGCTTAATCATCTTCTCCAAAGGGTAGCCCAACATATTCGCAAACCTCCGGTTGGATTCAACCACCCTTCCCTCCTGGTCAAGAATCACAATCCCATCATTGGATTGCTCCATCAAAACCTTTCTGTGCGTCGCCTCGTTGGTCAGCTCCTTCTCAGCATGGAACTTTTTAAGAAAAATACTTACAATATTTACAAAAGCCTCAATCAGACCAACATTGACAAGCCCTGTTTTTCTAGTGGTAAAAAAGGTAATGTTACCATATACCTGGTTATTTTGCTGGAAAACAATACTATACAACTTTTCAACAGCAAACAACTTTTTTACTGCTATACCAACTGCATCCGAAAACTTGCTATTAAACAGTCCCGGAAAATCAAACTCCACCTCTACAAGCTTACCACTGGATAATTTTTCATAATATTTTGTGCTGATCTCTCCCTCCAGATGCATTGGATCAAAACCAAATACTTTTGCAAGCGCACTTTTCTTCTTTCCAACGCCCTCAAAATGTTGCATGGTCCAATGGTTTTCCTCATGATTGTACTCCACCACAGCAACAACACTTTCATTATTCAACAAATGATTAATCTTTCTGGCAGTATAGGCATAAATGTCACCGATTGAGCCAAGATCAACCAACTCATTGGCAGCTTCAACAAGAAAAGCGTATCCACTTTCGCCCCCTTCCATATTCCTTTTAGCATGCGATAGCTGCTCTTCCCTTTCGTTCCTCTCTTCAGATTTTTTCGACATCGTTCCCGACTTTAGAACTTCAAAAATAGCATTTTAAATCTAAATGCATCAATCTGCTGTTTAGCATACTAAACTGCTAATAATCCAGACAATAAACCCACTCTGCATCAAAACGGATATTTTATCACAACACAAGAATAACGTATCTGTATAATCAGGTTTTTTTTTATAAAATTGTGAGAATTTGATCAATATTTAATAGTTTTGTGTTATAGAAATGCCTGTTTCGGAAATGCCTGTTTCGGAAATGGGGCATTTAACAAGATGCATCAACAAAATAAAATCTAATCCAATATGAAATTCTATAACAGAGAAAAGGAGATCGCCCGTTTAAAAAAGATTCAGCAATTATCTCTTAAACATGCGCAATTCACAGTAATTACAGGTCGAAGACGTATAGGAAAAACCCAATTGCTGCTCAATGCTTCGGCTGAACAGCCTACCCTATACTTTTTCGTTGCACGTAAAGCGGAGAGTTTCCTGTGCCAGGATTTTATTCAGGAGATAAAAGAAAAACTGAAAATCCCATTGCTGGGAGAGATCAACAGCTTTGGGAAGCTGTTTGAGTATTTAATGGTATATTCAAAAGAAAAACCATTTAATCTCATTATTGATGAATTCCAGGAATTCTTCCATATTGCACCACACGTTTACAGCGAAATGCAGCATCATTGGGATATAAATAAAGCAGAGAGTAAAATTAATTTAATTGTAAGTGGTTCAGTTTCTTCAATGATGCACAGGATATTTGAGAATTCAAAAGAACCATTATTCGGAAGAGCAACCCAGAAGTTGACAGTAAAGCCATTTGAAACCAGTGTTTTAAAAGAAATTCTCGAGGATCATTTTACCGCATGGTCACCGGAAGATCTGCTCGCACTATATTCTTTTACTGGTGGCGTAGCTAAATATGTTCAGTTATTAATGGATGGAGGAGCCTTTACAAAAAAGGCCATGATCGATCTGATTATCAAAGAAGATTCTCTATTCCTACAGGAAGGGAAAAATATGCTGATCGAAGAGTTCGGTAAGGAGTATGCAACTTACTTTACAATTTTATCTGCAATTGCCCGGGGAGAAAATACAAGAAAGAAGATTGAATCTTTAGTAAATCGTGAGGTAGGAGGTTATTTAACAAAAATGGAAAGGGATTATAATCTGATAGCCAAAAGCATACCTATTTTTTCAAAGGTTGAGACCAAGAATGTACGTTATATCATTGAAGATAATTTTTTGACATTTTGGTTTCGATTTATGTATAAGTATAGTCATCTGATTGAAATAAATGGTTTTAAGGAATTGAAAACCATTGTTAACCGTGATTATTCTACTTTCAGTGGTAAAATTCTTGAACGGTATTTTCGGACAAAGTTGATCGAAGAGAAAGGAATTACTCTCATAGGCTCATATTGGGACAGGAAAGGTGAGACAGAGATT
>JAWLEA010000111.1:0-11307 GCA_041686345.1 Polyangia bacterium
CGCAGACAAAAGAGATGAGTCCCGGCTTTTTCATTTAAACAGAAAAGCAGAAAAATTCAGTCATTTAAAATTTGCTGATATCACAGACCTGCTTTCTGAAAATGACCTGCTTGTGGTCAACAATACAAAGGTTATACCTGCAAGACTTTTCGGAACAAAAGAGACCGGAGGTAAAGTTGAAATTCTTATTCTTGAATATCTTAAAGGTATTGAGAATTTAAATAAAACCGGCTTTTTTGAATCTTTATGCCTTTTAAAAAGCTCCAGAAGGCCAAAACCCGGATCTGAGATAAAGATCAATGATAATTTGTATGCAGAAGTTCAGGATTTAAATGGTAAATATGCCGGTTTAAGGTTTGTAAGCAGCACAGATGTTTTAAAAGAGATTGATAAGGCTGGAAATCTTCCTCTTCCTCCTTACATAAAAAGAGATAATAATAAAAACACAAAAAACGACAGGATAAGATATCAGACTGTATATGCAAAAAATGAAGGCGCAGTTGCAGCACCAACTGCAGGACTTCATTTTACCCAAAGGGTTTTGAAAAACTTGAGAGAAAAGGGAGTTAAATTCGGTTTTCTTACCCTTCATGTTGGTATTGGTACTTTTGCTCCCGTAAAATGTGAAGATACCAGAGAACACAAAATGCACAGCGAAACATATTCCATCTCTTCAGAACTGGCTGAACAGATTAAATCTTTGCCTTCTCAAAATAAAGTGGTGGCAGTTGGTACTACATCTTTGAGAGCTCTTGAAGGAGCTGCAGCCGGTTCCAGGCAGGTAATTCCCGGAACTTCATCAACCAATATTTTTATTGTACCTGGATATGAATTCAAGGTTATTGATGCCCTTCTCACCAATTTCCACCTTCCCAGATCTACACTGCTCATGTTAGTAAGTGCTTTTAAAACCAGAAAAGAAATAATGGAAATTTATAAAGAAGCCGTTATCAACAAATACCGTTTTTTCAGTTACGGTGATGCGATGTTATTATTATGAGTTTTGTTTTTACCCTCGAAAAAAAATCCGGTAATGCCAGAGCGGGCGAAATCAACTGTTCCCATGGCAGCATTAAAACCCCAATTTTCATGCCTGTGGGCACTTATGGTTCAGTTAAAGCAACATCACCTTCTGATCTTGTGTCCCTTGGTGCCCAAATCGTTTTGGCCAATACTTTCCATCTTCATGAACGTCCAGGAGAAGAAGCAATATCTGATTTGGGGGGATTGCACAAATTTATGAATTGGCAGAGGCCAATCTTGACTGATTCCGGCGGGTTTCAAGTATTCAGTCTCTCCTCCCTGGCAAAAATTGATGAGAACGGTGTTGAATTTCGTTCCCCGCTCAATGGAGCCAAGAGGTTTTTCAATCCCGAAATAGTTATGGGTATCCAGAAAAAACTGGGAGTTGATATCGCCATGGTTTTTGATCAATGTCCTCCGGGAGATTCAGATCGCCAAACAGTTATCAAAGCAATGGAGCGTACCACTCGCTGGGCTGAACGCTGCAGAAATTTCGAAATGAAGGAACACCAGGCTGTTTTCGGGATTGTTCAAGGTGGTATTTATAAAGATCTTCGTTTGCGTCATCTTGAAGAGATAGAAGCACTGGGTTTTGAGGGAACAGCCATCGGGGGGCTGAGTGTAGGTGAACCAATTCCAAAGATGTATGAAGTGCTTGAATCTATTGGACCGCGGATGGCTCAAGAAAAACCCCACTACCTGATGGGAGTCGGAAAACCTGTGGATATTGTAACAGCTATCGGACACGGGATTGATATGTTTGATTGTGTCATGCCAACCCGCAATGCCCGCAATGGTCATCTTTTCACCGATGATGGTCCTTTGATAATCAGCAATGCCAGACATACTCTCAGTGAGCGACCCATCATGGAAAGTTGTACCTGTCAAACCTGTGCCGAGGGGTTCAGACGCGCCTATTTGAGACATTTATACAAAGCAAGGGAATTGCTTTATCATCGTCTGGCTTCAATTCACAATCTTCATTATTATCTCAACTTGGTATCGCGTGCCAGAACAGCTATTTTGGATTCTGATTATCAGAAATTTGCAGACAACTTTATTACTCGCTACAAAGCAGGAGATAGGAAGACCAACTGATGGAATTGCCTGTTGAATATAAATATATCAAGGACTATTTCGAGAATAAACTCTATCGTTTTGATTTGCTTGATCAAAACCTTTCTTATCTTGCTTCCGGATTCAAATATCCCCTTGCTTCCGGCGGAAAAAGATTGCGTCCGGTTCTTGTTATAGCCGTTTACCTGGTATTGCGGGAAAAACTTTGTAAAATTGATAATTATAAAGTTTTGGAGTTGACTCTGGCTGCTGAACCATCTCCTCTGGGAGCAGCTCTGGCTTTGGAGTATATCCACTCTTATTCTTTGGTTCACGACGATCTTCCTGCTATGGATAATGATGATTTTCGCAGGGGACGTCTTGCGCTTCATCGCAAAATGGGAGAAGCGATGGCTATTTTGTCCGGAGATGCTCTGCTTACAGCGGCTTTTTTGGAAATAAGCCGCTTTTACAGGGATTATCCTGAGATTCAACGCAAATTAACAGAAAATATTGCAAGCGCTGCTCTGCTCATGGTTGAAGGCCAGGTAGCAGATACGGTGATAGATTCAGAACGGCTCAAACAACCCGGAGAATTGGATAAAATGATAGCCAATAAAACAGGGGGTCTTTTGGCTTCCAGTTTCGAATGTGGTGGTATTCTGGCCGGAGCCGATTCAAAATTGCAATCCAAGCTCAAAGAATTGGGAATTCAATTTGGGCATTTGTTCCAGATATCTGATGATATACTTGATGTAAAGGGAAAAAGATCTAAACTTGGCAAAACCCCCGGAAAAGATGCTCAAAACAATAAAATTACTTCAGTAACCTTGTATGGTTTGAAAGATGCTCAAATAATGGCTGCAAAAGCCCAGGATAAATGTAAAAAGCTTCTTAAAGAAACCGGTTTGAGTAAACCATTTTTTAAAACGTTGCTTGATTTTGTAATCAACAGAAATTATTGAACTAACAATGAAGCAGGGAAGACTCAGGGAAAGGTGACAATAGCTTTAGCCCGGGTGAGCTTTATTTTAAAATTGCCTTGAACAAAACCTCCGGCATTCACAGTTGTGCAGGTGTCTTCGTCAATGAATCCGTTTTCGTTGTTATCAATGCCGTCATTGCAAATTTCGGGCTGGTCATAAAGGATACGGCTACTGTGAATGGAGAAAAAGAAAATCCCGGAGATTGTATCTTCGTAGTCTACAGCAAAATCATCGGCGACTTCTTCACCTTTGACTGCTTTTCCAAAGTTGCAGAGAATTATACAGGAATGACCTTCTTGAAAAGGGGGAGTGGGATCATAGATATTAGCTATTTTCCCGTAGTTTATATCTGCACATATCTGATCTATTTCTTCATTATTTAAAGTCGGGCATGATGAAGTGACTGCCTCAGTTTTGTGCACAGTGGGACCATCGAAATAATCCTGACAAGTGAGAAAAAGAGGGAGAGAAGCTTTGACATTTCTGTCTATTCCAACAGGAATGGGTTTTCTCTGAGAAAAAAGTTTGGCGGTTTTGGCTACTTTGCTGAATTGAATATAAAGGCTGTCAGCATCCCCGATTCGATTTGAACTTTTTTGGATACGGACATCCAGTCTGTGTGAGTTCGGTTGAATGGATTCATCTAAAATAGGTTCCCCGACAAAGAAATTAGCTTCCAGATTAAAGGGCATTTTAACATCTGGTTTTTCCCCATAATCATCAACTTTGCTACATCCAATGATAAAGATCTGTCCGGTGACAATTCCTTCACCTTCAGGTTGGACACATGAAGATAAAAGAAATGAAGAACAAATTAAAAGATTCAGAAAAAGAAAAGGGTGTTTTATCATAAGGTTTCTTGATTCAAGCCATAGTTGACAACGGATAGAATCTGCCCACAAGCAAATTAAAATATCGATTTGGTTATAATAGCATAACCCAATTTCAGGAATAATAAACTAAATAATCTCTACGGGATCTCCGGGTTTTATTTCCCATAATTCAGCACAATTGGCAGAATTGACAGCAAGTTCAAGGAATCCCGCACTGCCTGTATATGCCAATTCTTTGCCAGCGGGGACATCAGGAAAAGTGCCAACCAAATTGTCAGTGAAGTGTTTGTAATTTATGCGTATTGCGGTTATGTCCATGCTTTCCAGATCCGATTTTCTGATGGAAGTGATTACATTTCCAAAATGATCGATTTTCCAAACAGTGCCGGTTAATGTGCTGCCTTTGATCCTAGCAGTGGGCAGGGGTATTTTTATTGGATTTTCCAAAATATCAGGAGCTATTTCTTCAAGGCTTTTGCCATTGAGCAGTTCTCCACAGGCTGGAGCAAAAATATCTCGTCCGTGAAAAGTTTTGGAAGCAAAGGGGTTAATTTCTTCATCAATTATGCGGCAGATTGAATGATTTTCCAAAAAACTGGTAAAAATTCCGTTGTCGGGACCTACAAGATAACTATCCTTCCATTTAACTACAATTGGATGGCGGTTTGAACCTACAGTAGGGTCAACTACCACCAGATGAACTGTTTTTTTGGGAAAGAGATAAATGGATTGTTCCAGTTCAAATTGCGCCTGCATTATATTTCCTTGAGAAATATGGTGAGTAAGATCAACAAATTTGACCTGGGGACAATATTTTATGATGGTAGCTTTCATTTGGGCTACATAAGTATCGGTTGTTCCGAAATCTGTGGTCAAGGTACAAAGCATCAAAGTCTCCTTTGTGGGCCAGAGTTTAAAAAGTTCCCATCTCAAAATGAGATGTTATCGTTAGGCAACGAAATTTGGCTTCATCTACGGCGTTACAACTTTTTGAAATAGTGTCAACTTGGAGTTCTTTTTCAGAATGAATGGTTACAGTCTGCGGTTTGGAATTTGAATTGATCAACTTTGTCATAACTTCTTGAAACGAGAATTATGTATGTGAAGCTATGTTTTTGTATTTGAAACCAGTTTATTTACCAGTCAACCCCCCCAATCAACAAATAGTTCTTTGTTTTTTTTGCTCAGGAGGTTATTCTTTTGAGGTTCCTTGAAGTTGTTTGTCGGTTTTTGTTCCAGCCTCCTTAATGGGGATAAGCTGGCAATTTGCCATTTTGTTTTATTATGTTGGCACATTATGTAAACTTCATTTTACAAACGAATATACATATTCTGAGTTAATTTGCAATGAAGAGATCCTTTTCAATTTTTTTGCTTCTGGGTTTGTTTATTTCCTGTTCTTCCGGAAAAACCAAAGTAATACACGTAAAACCTGTTCTTTGTCAAAGGTTTCCCTGTACCACCAATGTGATTGCAGGAGTTTTAGAACATCCCGAGGGAGTAGATAATCCTCTTAACTGGTATTTATTACAAAAAGATAAAGATAAAATTTCTGGGATTGGTAATAACCACTTGAGTCAACTGGAATTCTCCAAATTAAGTTTACTTCCGGTTGTCAATACAGACAAATTAATTTCTCTGCAAAAAAATCAGAATCTTTATATTAATTACTCTCCCTCCCGAATTGAAAGAACTTCCAGTAAATTAAAAAGAATCTTGTCTGTAAAAAGACAAGGTAATAATAATCAAAATGGATTTATCAGGGCAACAGTCAAAAGAATCAACCCAGTTTCCAGATCTGCTTGCAACGCAAATCTTCCCTCTTCGCAGCAATATCTTTTAACATTTTATTTTAAATTTGGATCTGAGTCCCAAATTCCCAAACAGGAGAGATGGGAGGATTTGAAGAATATTGGATACCAAAAATATGAATTCCCCTTTCTGGAAGCTGAAAAACCATATTTTCTTCTTAATAAATTTCCCAAAACCAATCAAAAAATCTGGCTGGTTTTTTTTCGATGTCTTTTTCCTCTTGCTCTTGATCAGGGAAGAGATAATGCGCTGACCTTCCTGCGATACAAAGGAATTGATGCTTTTTTTGCAGGTAACAGAATATCGATTGATTCCAGTTATTTTCTTTATTTCATCTTGCCGGAGCAAAAAATAATTTATAAAATTCAGGCAGTTCATCCTGCCAGATTATTATTCTTTCTTTACAAGAAAGAGCATATTTCTTTTCCACAGATGTACCGTATCTGGGAAGAGATGCTGCAGGCAGGAGTGTCTCCTTCCTGGTTTTCCAGACGCAAAGAGAAATTGATAAATTTCAAAATAGAAAAAAATTCTCGTTTTTTCTCCAAACCATAGCAAACCTTTTCCAGATCAACTTGAAAATTGAATATAAATGATTAACTTAAAAATGTTCGAGCAGTAGAGGATTCAATTCAGTTTGTTTTATTTGCTTGGAATTCTTTTAAAAACAAGTACCAGGAGGTTTGTTCCATGAATAAAAAACCAAAAAAATATTTTTTTGAATATATCGGGATAAAATTGAAAATCTTAATTGCAGGATTGGTATTTGTTTCAGCAGGTTGTTTTGGCAAAACCAATACCGGCTTGGGAATAGAAAGCGATAATTCCATTAAAGAAGAGGCTTTATCCCAAAATAATGCATCCAATTCTTCCACAAATAAATTTCAGCCTGGGAGTAAATATCTCAGTTCAGAGCTTCTTGCTGATATTTCTGAAAAAAGAATAAAGAGTGTTGTAAATATTTCTTCCACCAGATTAATCCAAAGAAGACATTCTCCTTTTTTTTCAGATCCATTTTTCCGTCATTTTTTTGGTCCCAGAATGCCAAGGCGACAACCTGAGTCTCAACATCGAGCTAAAAGCTTGGGCAGTGGGGTTATTGTTTCCCAAAATGGGATTATTCTTACTAATAATCACGTTGTTAAAAAGTCCTCGGATATAAAAGTGAATTTGTCAGATGGAAGAGAATTCAAGGCTGAGGTAGTTGGAACAGATCCTAAAACTGATATTGCGGTTCTCAAGCTCAAGGGAAAAGTGAAAAACCTGAAACCTGTTTCTTTTGGAGATTCTGCAAAACTCAAACTTGGCAATATGGTTCTGGCCATCGGTAATCCCTTTGGTCTGGGGCATACGGTAACCATGGGAATTGTCAGTGCCAAGGGCAGAGCCAACGTAGGCCTGGTTGACTATGAAGATTTTATTCAAACTGATGCTGCAATCAATCCGGGTAATTCCGGAGGTGCATTGATCAACCTCAAAGGAGAATTGGTTGGTATTAATACGGCAATTGCCTCAAAAACAGGCGGTTATCAGGGAATTGGATTTGCAATTCCTTCCAATATAGCCAAAAAAGTACTGGATAGTATTCTCAAGCATGGCAAGGTCTTTCGAGGTTGGCTGGGAGTTGTTATTCAACAGGTCAACCCGCATTTGGCCAAAGCTCTGAAACTCAAGGTCAGCAGGGGGGTTATCATATCTGATATCATCAGTGACAGCCCTGCGATGAAAGCCGGACTCAAAAGGCGAGATGTTATTGTGGAAATTGATTCCGTGAAAATAAAAAGTACAGGTCAACTGCGCAATATTATTGCAATGAAGGGAATAGGTAAAACAGTCAAGATCAAGGTTTTGCGTAATGGAAAATACAAAACTGTAAAGGTGAAACTTGGCAAATTGCAAAGCGGCCGTCAGATTGGCCTCAAAAAAACTCCTGATCGAGGTGTCTCCACATCTGGAATTAAAGTAAAGACGCTGGATTCGGAACTCAGAAAGAAATATTCCCTGCCTTCATCAATCAAGGGTGGTGTAATTGTAACAAGTGTACAGCGTGGTTCACAGGTATGGACTTCCGGTTTGAGACCGGGTGATGTGGTTATTAAAATTAATCGCAAAAGAGTTGCTTCAGCCTCTCAATTTGAGCAACGCTTCAAAAATGTCGAATCTCCAGTTGTTTTACTGGTTTATAGAAATGGAAAAACTATCTATTTTGTTATCAGAAAATAGTTGACCGAAACGGTAAACCAAAATATTTTTCTACTTGTATTTGCAAAATGATCGCAAGTGCTGGTATAAAGTGGAAGTTGCATTATTTCCCATTTTTTTAATAACCTTTATAACTAGTTCCCATCCCAGAAGTGGTGTTTTCGGCTGGGGAAGAAGTTTGTCTCAGATGCACGGAGTAACTTCGCAGGTATAGTTGCCACTATATCAAGAAGTTATGACAAAGCAGATGAGATAAAATTCCGCGTTCAGACGATGACCTTCCTTTTTGGGATGGGAACTAACCAGGTCCCCCTTCAGGAACTGTCAGGAGTAACCATGAAATGTCCCCACGATCAGTCTAATCTCGAAAAAGTTGTCTATGAAGCCGATGTTGAAATTGACAGATGTCCAAAATGTAATGGAATTTATCTTGATCAAGGAGAGTTGAAAAAAATTCAAGAGGTAGAAGATATTGATTATTCTGGAAAATTAGGCGGGGCAATCAATCGTGAAGCCAGAAAATTCAATATGGAAAGACAACTTGACGAACAAAAATTGAGTTGCCCTAAATGCAGCACAAAAATGGTAAAACAGGTTCATTCGGAGGATTCGCTGATCGTAGTTGATATTTGCCCTTCCTGTCACGGATTGTGGCTTGATAAAGGTGAATTGAAAGCTTTGGAAATATTTGCAGAAAACCAGCGCCTTGCCGGAAGTTCAAGCAGCAAAATGGGTTCATTGTGGCAGGGGATCAAATCATTTTTTGATTGATTTTTACAAAACCGAGTCATTTTTGAGAGAGGCTTTGCAGGTTTTTATTTCTGTAGTAAATACAGACATCCGTGAAAACCATAATTGTATTTAAAATGTACAATATAATTACAAAATCCAACTTTCCAGTTATTTTGAACATAATTCCGGATGAATAACCCAGCAGAACAATAAAAAGAAAGACCACGCTTTTTCCGTCATTTTGTTTGGAAGTCCAGGATTTGTATATGGAAAAAGGCCAAGCAGCCCCGAAACAAAGTAGCATCAATGATTCGAAGATAGTGTTGATCATAATTTCACAATGTAGTTGATTAAAATATTTTTTCCAAGATCAAATTTTGATTTACGGAGAAATTATTTATTATTATGAATCCAGAGAATTCGTACAATTCACCTTACAGCCGATAACTTCTGTTCCAGTTAGAGTCTGATATGTATTTTCCCCAATTAAAAAAAATTTGTTCTCTGGTTTCTGCAGAAAAATGCAATTTATCCAAACAGAAGTATAAATTTATCCCAGCGGGTATTACTACGGATTCAAGAAAAATCAACCCCGGAGAGCTGTTTATCGCTTTAAATGGCAGGTATGCCAACGGCAACGATTATATGCTTCAATCTCTTGAAGCAGGGGCTTCAGCTTGTATCGGGAGTTTGAACTATCTTTCCAATCACCCGGAACTGGAAGCAGTACCGGATCTTATTTTTACAACAGATCCCTTGGAATCTCTGGGATTAATCGGCAAACAGCGCCGCAACAAATATCAAGGTAAAGTAATTGCTGTCACAGGCAGTAATGGAAAAACAGTAGTTAAAGAAATGCTTGGTAGGGTTTTCAGGGATCAATGTGATACCAGTCCCGGCAGTTATAACAGTCGACTTGGAGTTCCCCTTTCCATTGTGCAAATGGACAGCACCAGCAAAATTTGGATTCTGGAAGCTGGAATCAGTTCAAAAGGTGAGATGAGTTATCTCGAAGAGATTATTCAACCTGATTATGGAATACTCACTAATATCGGCCTCGCTCATTTTGCCGGATTCGGACGACAGGAAGAGATTGCCAGGGAGAAATTGAAGCTATTTCAAAATATCGGCAAAGATGGTTGGATTTTGCTTCCGGGAAATAGTTCTCTCATCAAAACAGCATTTAAGAATTATACTTTCAAAGCTCCTGTATTTTTTACCGGAGAATCCGATAATTTACCTCATATTATTGACCGTAAAGTGCATGAATATGGCTTCAAACTTAAAATTAGATTCCCCAACCGTGAAATTTATAATTTCCAGGCTGAAACCTTGGCCAATCCCATAGTTGATGATTTGGAGATCTCAGCTGGTGTAGCTTATTTGATGGGATTTTCACCGGAGATGATCGTAAATCAACTTCATAATTATAAATCCGGCGAAACCAGAATGGAAATCTGGAATTCTCCCCGCGGAATCACCTTGATCAATGATACCTGCAGTTCTGATCCCATCTCAGTTGAAGGTGCTTTGCGCAGTATGGGCAATTTTCCGTCGGAAACCGGTTCCCGGCACTTTATTTTTGCCGGTATGAGAGAATTGGGTTCCAGGAAACTCGATGAACACTTTCATATTGGCGAATTGGCTGCTGAACACAAGGTAGAAAAATTATTAATGCCTCCAGGAAAGTTGTTGGATGCCACTGCAAATGGCTTCAGGAATGCCAATCCCAAAGGAATTGTCAGACGTTACAGCAATGAAGGTGAGTTGATGGAATTCCTGCTGGAAAGGTCGACTCAGGGAGATATTATTCTTTTCAAGGGACCGCGCAATGCCAACATTTCCGAAATAGCTCATCAAGTATTCGAAACCATGGCACCAAATCGCTATGTTGTTGATTTTGAAATGATCAACGAGAATATCCGTACCTTTAAAAAGTTGACCGGTTCAGAGGTTAAAATCCTGGCTATGGTCAAGGCATTGGCCTATGGAAGCGAGATGAATCGACTGGCAGTAGAATTGGAAAAAACCACCGTGGACTTTTTAGGTGTTTCAACTCCTGATGAAGGAATTCAACTACGAGAAAGCGGAGCCCGTTTGCCCATTTTGGTAATGATCACAACTTCGGAGGAAATCCAGAAATTATACAATTACAACTTAACTGCGGTGATTACATCTTTTGATCTGCTGGAAACCATCGGAAAGTCAGCAGAAAAAAGGAAAAAACCAACATCTGTACATATAAAAATCGATACAGGAATGGGAAGGTTGGGAATTTCTTATCGTGATTTTGAAAAATTGATTGAATATCTGGATAAATGGAAAATGATCAAGGTTTCAGGATTGATGACTCATTTTGGTTGTGCTGATGATCCGACAGAGGATTTATTAACCAGAACTCAGATTGACCGCTTCAAGTCTTTCAAGCATAAACTGGCATTGGTATTGGAACAGCCTTTTACAGCACATGCTGCAGCAACTTCATCGGTGGTTAGATTTAAAGAGAGTCATTTTGACATGATCAGAGTGGGGTTGGGGCTTTATGGAATTCACCCTTCGATTCAGGTTCAAAGAGAAATCAATCTCGGTTTGGCAGTATCTTTTATTACCAGAATTATTGATTTGAGGATTCTGAACAAAGGAACCAGAATCGGCTATGGAGG
>JAWLEA010000112.1:0-11272 GCA_041686345.1 Polyangia bacterium
CTTGAAATAGTGTCAACTATGTCGGCGCAGTTACTCCGCACATCTGAGGCAAACTTCTCATTCAGTCAAAAACCCCCATTCTGGGATGGAAACTAGTTAATTAAAAGATCTTCACTGCAAAAAACGGAATATGATCAATTAAATAAAGGAGGAGGAGTATTGTCTTGTGAAATCATATTCTCAAAATATCTGAAATGAATTCCCATCCCGGTAAAACCTTCGCCTTTTTTTGAACTGTTTTTGTACTTCATATAATAATGGCTTCTTACAACTCCCTTGATTAAAAAACCGTCATAATCTCCCATAATCACTGTCACCCTGGTACCCAAAGGCAGAGGATCATAAGTTTGCACAAAAATACCCTTGTCGGAAATATTGACAATTACAGCTGAAAAACATCCATATTCTTCAGTATCTATGGTTACGGCCATTAGAATTTGAAACCTTTTAGCCGTCCGTTTTTCAACTTTCAACTTTTTATCTTTCATTACCATACTCCTTTCGGTTTTTATACTACATAGTGTAACACTGTATGGCAATGAAGTCAAATATCCTACATCTGTTTTCTGAATCAGGGAACAAAAACAACCCTGGCTGCAATTTCATATTATTTTAATTTTATTCCTTCCTTTTAATATTTTTTTGAGAAAAAATTGTTTTCTCTGCTATAATTACACCAGAATCGCAGGTTGACTTAAATCAGAATTACATCTATTTATTAAAAGAGGATATCTTGTATTTGGTTCTAAACCATCATCCAGCAAAATGGACAAAATAAATAATTATGAAACTATTTCAATTTCTTTTAACTATCTCATTTTTCTTTTCTTTTCTTTTCTTTCCCCTTCGGGCTTCAGCTGATTCAAAAAAACAACGGGTTAAGGCGGCAAAAAAAGCTTTTAAAGCTGGTCAATCCCTGTTTGGAGCTGAAGAATACAGAAAAGCAGCTCAAAAATTTATCAAAGCCTATGAATACAGAAAAATCGCGGCTTTTTTGTTTAATACCGCTGTTTGTTTTGAAAAAATTGAAGAATTCGAAAAGGCAAAGGATTATTTTGTAAAATACCTGGAAGAAGAAAAAGATCCCAAGGGACTTCCTGCAATTCAGGCCCGCATCAGGTTGCTCAACAAATTAATCAAATTTCGAAAAAACAAACTAAAAGAAAAACTTCAAAAAGAAAAAGAATTAAAAGAAAAAAAAGAAGCAGAAAAAAAGAATGAAAACAAAGGGGAAATAAAGGACAAACAGAAACCAGACAAAAAAAATAAGAGCAAAAAAGAAATAAAAAACAAAAATTCCAAGAATGCAAAAGAAAAATCCAAAGAAACCGATGATGCAAAAGAAAAAAAGGAAAAATCCAATAAAGATCCCGGTAATAAAGAAAAGAAAATTGTTCTGCCTCCTATTAAAACTAAAAATTTAATTACAATCTCAACCAACCCCCCTAATGCAACTCTTTATTTAGACACACTCAAGAACAAACTTGGAAAAACCCCCTACCAGGGAACTATTTCCAAGGGCAAACATGTTTTGATCTTAAAAATAAAGGGTTTTAAACCCATGAAAAAGGAAATTACAATTTCCGGCAACAGAACCATGGAATTTTATTTTGATCTTAAAAAAAATGCCAAGTTGGCTTGGACACAAATAACTTCAACTCCTTCCGGAGCTTCGATCTATATAGATAAAAAGGAAATCGGACCTATTGGAAAAACTCCCTATAATGGTTTTATTGCCAAGGGCAAACACACTGTATATGTCGAAAAATCAGGTTATAAAACCCAAAAACAAATTGTAAATTTTGTTCCGGGTAATGCTAACAATGCTGTTTTTAAACTTACCAATAAACCAGTTGCTTTTCTTACAATTTTCGGAAAAAAAGTAAACAAAGCCAATATCAAGATAAATGGCAAAACAATTTGCGTAGCTCCCTGCGTTAAAGTTGAAATACCCAGCGGCAAGAACAAATTAACTATCCAAAAAAGCGGCTATAAAACTGTTCAAAAAAACATAAATTTCAAGTCTGGCAGTCATTATAATTATTCTGTCAAATTGGCCAAATCACCTTCCAAATCCGGTGCAATAACTGCTTATATTGTGGGATTAGCCAGCTTGGGAGCAGGTATTTGGCTCGGAAACAAATCTGAAGAAATAAAAGAAGAATACGAAAATGATCTGGCAGATGGAATACCGGTATACAGCAATGACAAGCGTCTCACAGACGGAAAGATATACGCTATTTCAGCCAACGTAGTTCTGGGAATAAGTGCTCTTTCTTTTGTAGTTGCTATCATCAGAACCTTTTCATCTTCCGGACCCGAATCCAAAATTATTCAAACTGTCCAGATGGGTAATACCGATCTGGCGGTTACACCATTGTTCGGTCCCAATCAGGCCGGAGTTTCCCTGAGTTTTTCCTATTGAGGCCAAAATGTATAATAAAATATTTCTATTCTTGTTTATGACACTAATTCTTTTTCCATCCTGCGACTGGAGAGAATTTGACGATTTAGTCAATGAAGCCAATGTTCAGGTTATTTCAAATCCCGAAAGATTTTCAGATTCCTTTTTTGGACAAATAACCACCAGTCTTCTTGATCAAGAAGGCCATAAAGTTTCGGGACGTTTTCTGGTTGGTGGCAATGGTGACTTTGCTCTGGTTGATTTTACCGGACCTGATATCCAAATAGAAAATATCCCCTGGGAAGTTACCGAATCATTTTCCTTGAACAATCTTATTCCTTTGAGAGGTGGAGAAAACTCTTTCAGATTTATAGCCAACTCCAATGGCAGTGTTCATCTTCTAACCCTAAGCAATGTTAATAACGAAGATGACCTTTTCATTTCCGAGCTTTATAAATTTTCAAATCTGGCTGTGGCTCATTACGGAAGAGCTGTTATTCCGGCAACCAATCCAAATTCCGAGCAATATATTATTGCATCTGAAAACAGTCTTTTTCTGCAAACCAGTGGCACCAATGATGCTACCGAGATTAATCTAGGTACTTTCGACCTGCCTGCTCCTCTTTCCAATCAGAACCATCAAAATTTTCTCGCCAATATGAAACTAGATGGAGTCAATTACATAATTACAGGTGGAATTACCCTTGACAGCAATTCTGAACCTGTCTGGGGACTGCAATTTATTCCCCTTGATGGACAGCTTGGGGTTTTCGATCCAGATAACAGAATTATCCTTGCTGGCAATGATAATTACCCGGGCTCCCAGGTAAATACTCTGCTTGTTGATCATTTTGATGAAGATGATCAACAAGATCTGTTGGTAGGAACCGATGCAAACATCTATATATACCTCTCTACAGCCAGCAATAATTTGCCAATGTTCAACCAGACTCCTGACAAAACCCTTTACAGTCAAAACAGCAATCTCGGCAAAGTAATAACTTGTGGAGATCTTACAGGCGATGGAAACAAAGAGATAATTGCCGCAGATTACACCTCCTCTTCCGAGTCTTCAGATAATGAAGAATATGGCAATGTTTTTATTTTTACCACTCCCATTAGCAAAGATAAAATCTCTCCGGCAGTCAATCTGCAAGCTCCAAACAAAGAAAAAAAATTCGGCTCTTCCCTACTGGTCACTCCCTCAATTCAACTTCCACAACGGGAAGAGTTGATTATCGGCGGAGCCAATTCTGCCTACCTCATTTATCTTACAGGTCTTGATGGCGATAACGATCCTGAACAAAATGACCCTCGCAACTACTTGCAAAAATAATCAATACTCCCACTTATTTTTTGAATTTACAGGTTTAACATGAACTTATTACTACTGACCTTGAGTCTTGCTGTTACAGGTAACACTATCAAACCGGTGGAGATTTCAATTTTGGATCTTACCAAAAAAAATAAAGCTCTGTCCCGGAAATTAATTACCCAAGTCAATCTTCTATCCAACCTCAACCTGGCCAGTCCGGCAAAATTTCCCAAAAGCGATAAAAACTCATTGCGCAAAACTCTGGCAACTCTTCCTGATTTTCCGGCAAAACTGGCACGCAATATTCTGGAAAAACAATTAACTAACAGGAAAATTGAAGCTTTATTATTGCTTCTGTCCAATAAAAAGATCTATCTGTTGACCGCCAAATCACTTCATGGTCCCTTTTCTTATCTCCCCAAAAAGAAATCCCTTCCAATGGTTCTTGTCAAGCAACTGAAAAATCTGAACAAAAGCAAGTTGCAAAAAGCAAAAAAAATGAAACCCTGGTATAAATCTTGGCTTTTTTGGACCGGTCTTACTGTTATCAGCGGAACAATTGCAATAATAACCTACGCTAACCAGGAACCAGACACTGTAAATATTAACATAAACTACTAAAATCCACCTTCATCAGGTTCTTTTCTTCAAGGTATTTATCAGTGCCTGACAGCAATTATGTTGATCCACAGTATCTTAACTCAGCAAATAATATAATTTTTGTCATTATTTCCCCAGCTTTTCTAAATCAACATATACTTGAACATTTTGAGAAGCTCATCTTTACAAATTCAAAGTAATTATTAAAACTGATTGTGTATATTTTTTTTTGTTCTGGTAAGATGTAGTTCTTGTTGATAAAAACCAAAACCACTCAACTCAGATATTTATGGAGATATTCTAAATGTCAGACACAGATAAATTCGAAGAAATAACCGATATTCCCATTGAAGACAGTTCCGAACAAACAAAAGCCGGTTCGGAAACTGAAAAAGATTCTAATAACTTGCAAAACCAAAAAAATACCGAAGAAGAAGTTGAACCCGATAATAAAAAAGAAACTGATAATCTTTCTCAGGAATCTTCCGCAACAAAAAAACAGGAAAAAGGCAAAAAGAAAACTCCTTCAGAAAATATAGATCCTGAAAGGGTCGAAGAACTCATCATGAAATATGCAAGGGCTAAAAAAGAGCTGCAAAAAGAAAAGAATTCCAAGTTGAGATTGGCGGCCGATCTGGAAAATCTTAAAAAGCGCCATCAAAAAAATCTGAAACTCACTTACGAAAGAGCCCGGGATGAGCTCCTGTTTGAATTTTTGCCGGTTTTCGATCATCTTGAAATGGCCATGGAACATACCAATGAGGAGTCAAGTCTTGAATCTCTGAAAGAAGGGGTTGACATGATTATTGCCCAGTTCAAGAAAACACTTGAAAACTTGAATATTGAACAAATTGATGCTCTGGGCAAACAATTCAACCCAAAATTTCACGAAGCTATGAGCCAGGAAGAAAGCAATGAACATGAACCTGGAACAGTGATCCGACAATGGAATAAAGGTTATAAATTTGGTGATAAACTTATCAGGCCTGCCAGAGTAGTTGTGGCCAAAGGTGGCCAACAGAATCAGAATAATCAAGATAATCAAGAATAATCAAGGTATTAATTATGGGAAAATTAGTTGGAATTGATTTAGGTACAACCAATTCTTGTATTTCAGTCATTCAAAATGAAAAGACCGAAGTTATCCCCAATAAAGAAGGCAGCAGAACTACTCCTTCCATGATCAGTTTTACCGATAAAGGTGAAAGACTGGTTGGTCAACTTGCCAAAAGAGCACATGTTGCTAACGCTGAGCATACTGTTTATGCAGTTAAAAGGCTGATGGGAAGAAAATTCGATGATCCGTCTGTCCAGGAAATCAGGAAATCGATAAGTTTTGAAATTACAAAAGGAAAAAAAGGAGATGCTTACGTCAAAGTTAGAGATAAAGAAATGAGTCCCATCGAAGTCTCAAGCATGATCCTCAAAGAACTCAAAGAAACTGCCGAAGAGTATCTCGGCGAAAAGATTGAAGAAGCTGTTATTACAGTTCCTGCATATTTTGATGATGCTCAAAGACAGGCAACCAAAGATGCAGGTAAAATTGCAGGCCTCAAGGTTGAGCGCATTGTAAACGAACCTACTGCTGCAGCCCTTGCTTATGGTATTAAAAATGAAGGCGACGGTCTTATAGCAGTTTATGATCTTGGGGGTGGCACCTTCGACATTTCTATCCTCGAAATCAGTTCCGGAATGTTCCAGGTTCGTTCAACCAATGGAGATACCTTTCTGGGAGGAGAAGATTTTGACAATCGGCTGCTGGAATACTTGATTGGGGTTTTTAAAGAAACAAGTTCCATAGATATCGCCAATGATAAAATGGCAATTCAGAGAGTAAAAGAAGCAGCTGAAAAAGCAAAGATGGAACTGAGCGCCACCCAGGAAACGGACATCAATTTACCTTTCCTGGGTGTCAACGATCAGGGGCCCCAACATCTGGTTACTTCTCTGAGCCGAGAAAAACTGGAAGAACTCACTGCAGACCTGGTTGAAAGAACCCAGGATCCCTGCCAAAAAGCCTTGGAAGACGCCAATGTCGAAAAAGAAGCAATCAAACATGTAATTCTGGTTGGAGGTCAAACCAGAATGCCCCTGGTCATTAAAAAAGTATCCGATTTTTTTGGACAAAAACCTTACAAAGGGCTCAACCCCGATGAGGTAGTCGCAGTAGGTGCCTGCATCCAGGGAGGAATCCTCGAAGGAGAAGTGGAAGATGTACTGCTGTTGGACGTCGTTCCCTTGTCCATCGGAGTTGAAACCTCAGGCGGACTTTTCACCAGGGTTATCAATCGCAATACCTCAATTCCAACCAGAAAATCCATGGTTTTCACAACTGCCATCGACAATCAGCCCTTTGTTAACATTCATGTTGTCCAGGGAGAGAGACAAATGGTAGCCGACAATAAATCTCTGGCCCATTTCCAGTTAACGGATTTGCCGCCTGCTCCCAGGGGTGTTCCTCAAATTGAAGTTTCCTTCGAAATTGATGCCAACGGAATCCTGAGTGTTTCGGCCAAAGATTTGGGAACTCAAAAGGAACAATCGGTAAAAGTCACTCCCACCTCGGGACTTACAGAAGAGGAAATCGAAAAAATTCAGACCGAATCAGAACTTTACGCTGATGAAGATCGAAAAAAACGAATGATGGCTGAATTGATCAATAAGGCTGAAACCTTGATCTATACTACAGAAAAGTCTCTAAAAGAATATGGAGATATGCTGGAAAAACATGAAATTGAAGAAATTAAGAAAGATCTGGAATGGTGCAGAAAAAAAGTAAAAGGGGATAAATATGAAATTCTCAAGGATGCCACAATGAAACTTGAAACATCCGCCCACCTTTTCAGTGAAGTTTTATATCGAGATCTTATGGAAGAAGATGAATGAAAGCAAAAGAATGGATAATACCTCTGGGATTATTTGTCACCACCCTTGCTACTACAACCATAACAGGGATTTATTACTCTAACAGTTCTTTTTCCCACTGGTGGCAGGGTTTCAAATTTTCAATTCCTCTTATTTTCATCCTCCTCACCCATGAACTGGGACACTATCTCAATGCTCGCAAAGAAAACATATCTGTAAGCCTCCCCCATTTTATTCCTCTTCCTCCCTTCATTGGAATAGGAACATTGGGAGCAGTCATAAAAATCAGAGAACAAATTACCAAACGAAATTCCCTGATGAAAATCGGAGCTGGAGGTCCCATTTGGGGCATTATAGCCTCCATTCCAGTATTGATAATCGGCATCTGGCTTTCCCCAATTCAAACAACTCCATTGCTTTCTGACCAGCAGATAATCTCCGAAGGCAACTCCATCCTCTATATTATAATCAAACAACTGATTCATGGCACTTTTTTGCCTTCCAACGGTCAAGATATTATTTTGCATCCTGTTGCTTTTGCTGGCTGGATTGGGCTTTTAATAACCATGATCAATCTGATACCCATAGGTCAACTTGATGGAGGTCACGTAGCAACTGCTTGGTTTGGAAACAAATACAAAAAGTTTTCTCTGTGGTTACACAGAACCCTGCCTGTTATCGGAATTCTGATTTTTATCCATGTTTTTGCCACCAAACTGGCAATCCCTCTGTATAAGAAATCAATATATCTTCTTATCAAGCAACCATCTTCCTATACTCTACCTCATCTTGATCTTGCAGATACCTTTTCATCTTCTTTGTCAGCTTCGTTACCCTGGTTTATCTGGCCATTTCTCCTTTATATTCTGGCAAAGATTTCTGGAAGCGCCACTCACCCTCCCGTCAATAATGATAAACTTCAAAAGAGCAGCCAAATAATCGGGATTGCTGTTATTATCCTTTTCATTCTTATTTTCATGCCAATCCCAATGGAGGTAAGATGAAAAGCAAGTTATTTTTTACCTGTTCTCATTGTGGCAAAACTGCAAAAGTTGAAAAAATCTTTCTCAAAAAAAAAGATATTTTTTTCGTAGTCTGTTCATTTTGTTCTCATGAATTCCCAGTTGAACTTCATTCTGATTTACCCAACGAAGTTGTAAAAACTACATACTCACCCTTAAAATCGGATCAACCTGTAATCTGCCCCAAATGTAACCATAAAAGTTTTTCACAAGAATCCTGCCCCAAATGCGGACTTATCTACGAAAAATGGTCTGAAAAACAAAATGAACTTTTTTACTTCAACAGTGAATTAAAAAATGAATGGAAAAAAATTCAAGAAATTCCTGTAGATCAACAACCTCACGATCTTTTTCTGGAAAATTGCTTCAAACACAATGCCCTCAATGAAGCGGTAAGAGCCTACAAAAATTTGGCAAAATCAGGCTCAGATACATCAAAAAGAATAAAACAACTGGAAATTCTCGCCAACATGGCTATCTCCAAAAATAAAAAACCGGATAAAAAGAAGTATGAATGGCTCAAAATTTTGATACTCCTTCTTTTTGCCCTGTTTTTTCTGCTATTATGGAAAATCACCCCTGCTGATCTTTTGTAAAATTGTTTTACGCCAACCTTGGAAAACAACCCCTGTTTTTAAAACTATTTTGAGTCAGGAACAGATAAATTCAGATCGAGAATAACAATTGTCTTGTCTGTTTTTATTTTCTTTTTAATCAAACAAGAATCTAAACGATAATATTTCTTTTTCTTGGTGACAGAACCTTTTCTTTCTGGATACAAGGGAAATTGCTTTTTTATTGACTCACCTTTTTCAACTGGTGGAAGTTTATATTTTTCATAATGGGGTTGGGGTTTTCCAGGTCCGATTTCGTAGTGAACCTTGAATTGCAATTGGGGTAAATCCACTGGCAGGTTATTGGTAATTTCAACCTCTATGACTTTTTGTGTTTTGGATATTTTGATAAAATCAATCTTTTTGAGGTCATAAATTTTGAAATAAGAAAGGGATTTTAATTTTTTAAAAGTAGTAATTCCCGGAGTAGTGCCACATTCAGGACTCCCCCAATCAGCTCTCATTTGATACATGGGAAAATCAGATACTTTACATTTTCCCACTTTATCTATTTTTCCTGTAAGATCTTTGACAAATTTTCCTTTGGCAATAACTGTTTTTGCTTTCAGTAATTTTTTCGGATTTTTATCTTTGATACCAATCACATTAATTTTTCCCAATCTGTATTCAAATCCCTTGTACAATGTTCCCGTTCTTTTAGTGTATCTGATAGATGTCATTTCTGTTTTATCCAAAATACAGTATTGAGACTGGTTATTAATTGAACGTGGTTTATTTTTAACCAGATTACTAACCAAGAATACAGTCAGTTGATCCTTTTCTTTTATGACCTTCCTGGAACTTGAAGATGGAGGTAATTCAGGTTTTTCAGAATTATTTTTTTTGGCATCCTCTGTTTCTAATTTTTTTCCTGTACAACCAAAAACTGCAATTAACAAAGATAGATAAAATAGTTTTTTCAAAACTTCCTCCATATTCAATATTTCGGTATACTTTTTGTCTCAAATAAAATTCAAAACGGAAAATATCAACCAAAACTCGCGCAAAGTTGGTTTGGTGATGTGTTATACTTTTTACAGTAAAATCAGTGTATTTAACAACAGAATAAAAACCAAATCAAAGAGAAGATTTTGTTAAATATCCAACTCCAGCCCAACTATTTTAACAATAAAAACCCAAGATTGGGAAACAAATTATTGTTTTTCATATTTTTGTTTTCCGTAACAGGTTGTCTGACTAGTTCCCATCCCAGAAGTGGGGTTTTTGACTGGTGAAGAAATTTGGCTCAGATGCGCGGAATAACTTCGAAGATATAGCCACAAATATTTCAAGAAGTTATGACAAAGCAGATGAGTCAAATTTCCGTTGCCAGACGATGACATCCATTTTTGGGATGGGAACTGACTAACAATGATCCCGCTCCAAATATATACAAATCAGGACTCTGGTGCTCTGGAGGAGGATATAATTCAGAAACCAGTCAATATGAAGCTACCGTACTTGTGACAATCAACTCAATTGATACTATCCCTCTGAAAAACAAAAAGACCTACCTCCAACTTCCTGAAGAAGTAAATTGTGTTCCAGAAATCTGCACTACAGATGAAAAAGGGACAGTGTTTGTTTTTATTATCAGGAAACCAACAAATAGTCAGCAATATCTACGCTTGGACAGAAACAAACAATATTGCCGATTCCACTACTCAGGCCACCGCAAAATCAAATCTATTCAAATCATCCGATACCTGTCAAAATAGTATGGAATGCTCCCCTGTTTTTTGAACACTATGCTCAACTTGTTCAAAACTATCAAACCGCCAAAAATTTACACCTATAACTAAAAGTATCAGACAACAAAGAAGTACTTGCCAAAGCTCAATATTATCCGGAACTCAAACAAGATGAAATTTTTTTCAACACCTCCGGCACCACTGATTCTTCGGGAATAATCATGCTTGACATACTAAAACCCGACCAGGTCAAATCCCCTCTTCCCCCCAACCCGATATCCCTCCATTTCCCCCAATTTTCCCACCCAAACTTCCCAGTAGTATTTCCAACTTGACCAGGTCAAGTTTTCTCCTCTGCTTCCCTTTACTCCCAAATGTCCAAAACTACCTCCTTTTTTTCTATTTCCAGCAATTTTGCCCCCTGTTTTCCCTCTTTTCCCCCTGCTTTTTTCCTGTTTTCCCTGAAATTTACTGTCCAAAATACACTTGTCCCGTCAAACGGCTTCCCCCCAAATTTTTCTGTCCCGAAGGACTGCCTCTAGGCAAATTCCGGCAGTACCAGTTCCAACTGATCCGCCAAGGCACTAAAGCCTGTAACTACGCGTACCGGGTGCTCCCAGGCAATTTTGAATGTCCCATAGGGGAACTTCGTTTTACGATTACCCCGCTTGTATTCCAGCCAGCGCTCCCGGTAAGTGATCCTGAAATTCTTGAGCCAGGCTTGACACTTGATCCTCAGTTCTTTGTCATGACAAGCTACG
>JAWLEA010000013.1:0-44044 GCA_041686345.1 Polyangia bacterium
CATGAACAAAGGACCTTCCTACAAGCTGGGAAAACTTACAATCAAAGGAAACAAACATGTTTCTGACGAGAAAATTGAAAGTTTTTTCAGACATAAGATTGTTATTTATGAAAAGCCTTTTTACAAGCAACAGTTTAAGAAAGATATCAAAAAGCTGGTCAAATATTACCGCAAATTGGGCTTTTATGCGGTAGGGGTAAGACATAATTTTGATAAATACTACAGTGTTGATCATGACAGACAAAAGATTGATATTACTCTTTTTATCAAGGAAAGGCGCAAGGTAACCGTCAAATTTGTTGACAGATCCCATGCTTCCGAAAAAAAATTGAAAGAAGTTCTTACTTTCAATGACAGTGGAACCTACGATGAGGTGGAAATCAGAAGAAGTGCCCAGGCCATCCAGCATCTTTATCAGACCAAAGGTTATTTCAATGCGGTTGTTTATTCCAAATCATATTTGATCAAAGAAGACAGATTGAAGGTTGAATTTTATATTCAACCGGGAGATCAGTTCAGAGTTGGTTATATCAAGTTTAAAGGTAACAAAAAACTTTCCAATTCTAAACTGAAGGGAGAGATTGTAACCAAAGTTTTTCCCAAAAAGCTTGCCTTGATAGGACTTGGAAGCGGTGGCTACATAACTCCGAAACAATTGGAGCAGGATAAAAAAAGACTGATAAAGCTTTATCAAAAATTAGGATACAAGAACGTCAAAGTTGAAGTTGAAGTAATTTCCAGTAAAAACAAATTCCCTTCTTCAGTTGAAATTGTAAACTCAATATTGCCCAGAAAAAAGAAAAAGAAATATGTAGGGGTTGTTTTTAAAGTAAAAGAAGGAAAACAGATTGTATTCAAAAATCTGCATTACCAGGGAGTTAAACCTATAGATCTGAAAGTTCTCAAGCAAACCTCCGAAATCAAGAAAAATGTTCCTTTTTCCAAAAGTCTTATCAAAAAAGAACTCAAAAAGTTTGGACGTCATTTTGCAAATAACGGCTATCCTTATAATACCATTACAACCAATATTTCTACCGACCCGAAAAAGCAGGGTGTTGATCTCAAATATCAGATAAAATACGGCCCTCGGGTTAAATTCGGCAAAATTTTCATCAAAGGCAATTTCAAAACCAGAGATTCGGTAGTAAAAAGGGAAATTTCTTTTGCCGAGGGAGATAATTTCAAGTTGAGCAGTGTAGAGAAAACTGCACGGAATTTGCGAAGTCTGGGAGTTTTCAGAAGTGTACGGATCAAGTTCATGGGACTCGATAAAAAACAGCAGATTGTTCATGTAATCATTCAACTTATAGAAAGATATGATGATTCAGGAGAATTGGAAGTTGGAGGAGGTTTTTCCACAGACAACCTCTATTTTGCTTCTTTGTCCTACAAAAACCACAATCTGTTCGGTTTCGCCAAATCCCTTGAACTCAAAGGTGAGGTAGGTGCCGAAATCCAAAGTGGACGTCTCACCTTTCAGGACTCAAGATTTCTTGGTACCAGATTACTTTTTCAGGTCAGTGGCTACGGGCGTGCCGAGGAAACTGTGAGATTGGGAGATATAATCACTTATGGTGCTTCTGTTACTTTGAGAAAAAGCTGGTCTCAACGTTTTCAATGGTTTTTACGTTATGTGATCAGACATGTTTCATACAAAGAGTCTCTTTATCGGGTTGGAGGAGGAGCTGATGAAGGCCGCAGGGTAAATTTTGCTACAACCACGGCATCTATCGGACCTACAGTTATCTGGGACAAAAGAGACAATCCTCTTGTTCCGCGCAAAGGTTATCGCCTTACCTCTTCAGTGCGAGTTGCTTCCAAATATCTTGGCGGGGATGACGATTTTTTCCACATCAATATGACCGGGCAAATTTTCGTTAATCTCCCCTTCAAGTTTATTCTGGCTCAGGGTTTTCGCTATGATCACGGTATTCCCTTCAGAAACACCAATGTTTTGCCCAAGGTGGAAAGATTTTTTGCCGGAGGAGACACTACTGTCAGAGGATATGAAGAAGATCAACTTTTTACCCAACTGGTTGAAACCCCAATCAGTCCGTATGGCAACGGATATGTATACAGTATAAAGCCGGTAGGAGGAAATATCAGATTTCTTTCCAACACTGAATTGCAATTTCCCATCTGGGAAAAAAGTTTTCTCTTGAATATGCCCATCTGGGGAGCTTTCTTTTTCGATACCGGTTATTTGGTGAACAGTTATCAAAATTTGACCATGGGAATTTTTCACAGTGGCTATGGTGCCGCCCTCAGAGTAGTTACGCCCGTGGGAGTTATTTCGATAGAGTATGCTCTTCCTGTCAAGCATGTCTGGGGCAATGATCCCGATGGCAGAGTTCATTTCAACTTTGGATTTATCTTCTGAATCTTCTATTTTTGTTGATTTGTGGAATTATCTTCAGGGGAAGATTCTTCCTGGTTTAAAGGACCGGAGGGAATGAATTTGCGCTTGATTGTGTATTGATTTTTTTGATCAGAATTCTGTTCATTGTTGTTGTTTTGTTGTTTAGTGGATTTTGAGTCATAGAATTTTGATTCTTGCAACATATTTTCAGATGAAAATTGAAGATTTTTATCTTCCCCATCGCTTTCGTCAGTTTTATTGTTTACAGATCTGCTTGTTTTAATATCAACTTTTTCTTTGGAGGGATGGTCAAGGAGTGGAGTACCAAGTTCCCTGATTGCTTTTTTGACGTTGACCGCATTGGCAATGTCCTGAACAGTATTTTGAACTTCTTCAAAAGCCCGAGCTGATTCTTCATCTTTGGTGACTTCTTCTTTCATTTGGGTAAAGGAAAGACGGAGTGTTCTGAAAAAGTCCCCAATTTTTTTTGACATTTCTACCATCCCTTTGGGACCAATGAAAGCCATGGCGATTAAAAGGATGAGAATTATTTCTCCAAGTGAAATATCAAGCATTTAAACTCCAAGTTTAAAATTCATTTCCTGTTAGCAGGAACAATTTTTTCCAGGCTATGAGCAGGGCATATTTGACTTCATAAAAGGCTATTTTGTTTTTAAAATAAGCAGCCAGAGAATCAATGATTTCTTTAGGTTTATATTTGCTGTTTTTATTGTCTTCACTGGTAGTTACAGCCCAAGCGCGAGCCAGCTTGATTCCCCGCAGGGTTAATTCCAGTTTTTTCTGGTTGTAAACAATATCCTGGCGGGCCTGACCGAGTTTCATTCTGATTTTATCTTTGAAAACAGCTATTTCAGCTTCTATCTGTCTTTTTTTGTTGCGGGCCGAGCGCAGGGAGTTTACCAACTTGTAGAAATCGATGTTCCAGTCCAATCCAATTCCAAACGCGAGAGAATTTGAATTGAGTCCATCTTTGGCAAAAGCGCTTTTAGGATCATCTGAATTGGAAAGAGTTAGAGTATAGCGGGTAAAAAGTGCCAGATCAGGATAAAAAGCTGCTTTAGCCAGTCCGATATTAGCATTGGCCACAGCTCTGGCCTTTTTTTTCATTTTGATCTGAGGATTATTTTTCAGGGTCATATCTACCAGAGCATCAAGATCAGGGACTTTTTTTGTTTTTGTAAGGGGGACATGTTTGCTGCTGATATCCATGTTCTTTTTACCTGTCAGAATTCTGAGTGCACTCAAGGTAAGTTTATCCATGCGGTCAATATCGAGTTTTTGAATATTAATCTGGTTGAACCCTAATTTCAGCCTCAAATATTCGGCAGGGGTGATTTTACCTTCCATCTCCAGGGATTCAGCTTTGTTTTTTGCTTTTAATATTTCTTTATCAGCCTCTTTCATCAATTTTTTGAGTTCAAATACAGCTTTGCGGGAATAATAGGATTTATAAGCAAGGAATTTAATTTTATTATTTACTTGTTGTACCCCGTATTCACCTGCATTTACCGCTTGTTTGGCCATTGCTCTTGCATAGGAAATTTTTCCGAAAGTATAAAGGGGCATAATTGCTTGAGCTCTGAATCTGAGAAAATATCCATCCAGATCGGTAGTTATGGAGTCATCTCGATTTGTACCCACACAGTATTTTTCCCTGAATTCTTTTTCCGACATGCCGTTGAGATCGACCAAGTTCATCCATTCTTCAGGGACCACACATCGGTAAGTGGGAGTAGGTGCCGCTCTGGAGGTAATTTTGAGCCGAGGCAGATACAGAAGTTTGGTGCCACCTAGCATGGCTTCATATTTTGCCAGTTTGAGTCGTGCCAACTCCAAGGCCGGGGAACGTTTAAGGGAATTTTTAATAAGTTGCTCAAGGGTGATAGTTTTTTTGACCCTGGAGTAAGAATATTCTGGAATCAAAAAGAGGTAAAAAGAAAAAATAGCTATAATCAGTTCTTTCATAATGATTTTTAATAACCGATTTTAGTTTTAATATCAATAAAAAGAGTACATTCAACTTTTCAAGGATGACTTTTTTGAAATATTTTTGGAAAAAAAGATGAAAAAATTGATTTTGAGTTTATACAATGTATTGAAGTATTGAAGAAAAGTATTTATTCCATCTTCAGGTTGTTTCTGGTCAGTTTTTCCACTTGTTTTGGCTTCAAGGGTTCAGGAAAGATAAATTCTGCCTGTTATTCTGAATATCCAGATTAAAATAAAACTGTAAAAAAACAAAGTTTTGATATAATCTCTAAAATGCCATATATTAATGCGGGTAGTTGTATCTTTAACTGGTTTTTGTTTTCCAACATCAGTTTATCAGTTTCTGAAACGAAAACTTCAAGTTGATACTATTTCAAGAAGTTATGATAAAGCAAATTTATTCATATTCTGTTCTCGAATGGTGACCTTCCTTTGTGAACGGGAATTAACTTAATACTTTAAAAGTTGAATTCTTTTTGCTAAAAGTTAAAATGCTTTATTAGTTTTCATCCGAGAAGTAGTGTTTTTGGATGGAAAAAAGTTTGCCTCAGATGCGCTAAGTAACTTTGCAGACATAGTTGCTACTATTTCAATAAGTTATAACAAAACTGATGAGGCACAATTCCGTTCTCATATGCTGTTTTTTTTGGGGACGAGAACTTATTAGCCTTTTCTTGTGGGGATTATCACCTCAAAAGAGATTGCTTTATTGTTCAAAACAACTTGAATTGATTATTGGAATCAATCAAGAATTAATAGTAAATATAAGGTTTTTCCATGAAAATTTGTACAGCTTGTAATTCCACCTATGACGACAATTTGGAGTTTTGCCCCAAAGATGGTGCCCAATTGATCGATAGTGGTGAAGAAGACAAGGATTCCAGGATAGGTCAAGTCCTCGCTGGTCGTTTTCGCATCAAAAAATTACTCGGTGAAGGTGGAATGGGCGAAGTGTATGAGGCGATGCACGTTTACATCAAAAATAAAGTCGCTCTCAAGCTCTTGCGTCCTGAAATCACCCAGAATAATAAAGCTGTTCAGAGATTTTTCAGGGAAGCCCAAAGTGCAACCAGTATTGGTCATCGCAATATTGTAAATATCCTTGACAGTGGCAAATCCGAAGATAATCAGATTTATCTGGCCATGGAATATCTCGATGGCAAGGATTTGGCGGGAGTAATGCTTGATGGTCTTTTGCCCATCAACAGAGCTGTCGATATCATGTTGCAAATTTGCGATGGTCTTTATGCTGCTCATAGTAAAGGTATTATCCATCGCGATATGAAACCTGAAAATGTCATTGTAATCAAAGACCACGAAAATAAAGATCTGGTCAAGATTCTTGATTTTGGAATTGCCAAGATGACCAATCTCGACGATGATGGACATGGTCTCACTAAAACCGGTACCATTTTCGGAACCCCTCATTACATGTCTCCGGAACAGGCTATGGGCAGAAAACTTGATGCTAGAGCCGACATCTATTCGGTTGGAGTCATGATGTACGAAATCTTTTCAGGAAAATTGCCTTTTAAAGCGGAATCTTTCATGGGGATTCTTACCAAGCATATAACCGACGAAAGACCATCTCCCAAGGTTGCCAGGCCTGATTTGCCTGATGTTATCGACAAGTGTATTCTCAAAGCCATGGCCAAGGAGCCTGAAAACAGATTTCAATCAATGAAGGAACTCAAGAATGAATTGCTGCTGATAAAACAACAATTGGCTGCAGGAACCATCAATGTTCCCGCAGTATCAGGTTTGCCGGGTAACTCCGGAGCCCAGTCTCCTTCTCAGAGCTATCTCCCGGCTGGAGCAACTCCCTCAGTACCACCGCCCAATACCGGCAATCCCTCAGTACCACCGCCCAATACCGGCAATCCCTCAGTACCACCGCCCAATACCGGCAATCCCTCAGTGTCACCCCAAGCCGGTGCATCATATTCGCACAATACAGCTTCCCAGGCTCCTGCTCCTGCTTCCAGCATGAGTGGGTATCAAACTCAGAATTCTATTGCCGGACAAGCTGCATCAGATACTGTTCAGGGTAACAAACGAGGAGGAGCTTTTTTTGTTTGGTTGTTGTTATTTATACTTGTGGCAGGAGGTGGAGCAAGCGGTTATTGGTATTTTATGATTTACAGCAAACAAGAGGACGAAGTATCCGCTCAGGTGGCCACCAAACCTGATGATTCCGACAATACAATCTCCTCTGAAAACAAAGATGACGTAGAGAATGACAAGAAAAAAGAAAATGATACTGATTCCGAAGAAGGCGATCCCGATAAAGGCAATCCCGAAGAAGGCAATTCCGATAAAGGCGATTCCAAGAAGGCCAAATCAGATAGTAAAGAAAAAGAGAAAAAAGTGAAAATAATGGTTTTTACAAATATTGACAACTTTAATCCTCCACCCACCATCAATATGTATGGCAAGAAATATCAATCACCCTATGCCATCGAAATTACCGAAGGTAAAAAAGTTGTAATTCAGGTCAAGCGGGAAGGCTACAAAACTAAAACTCAGGTGATAGATTCCAATGGTCCTTCCCGGATAAAAATAAAATTAACAAGAAAAAGCAGCAGTTCCAGAACCAGAAAAACCATGAAGACCATGAAAACCAGAAAAACCATGAAGACCATGAAAACCATGAAAACCATGAAGGCCATGAAAACCATGAAAACCATGAAGGCCATGAAGAAACCTCCTGATTGGCTCAAATAATCTTACTTTAGACTGGAAGGATATTTCCCATGAAATTTTTCACATTCTTGTTTGCGGGATTTTATTTCATCTTACCGCTGGCCGCAGAAGCTAAAAAACCTGTGTATGCCGCGACTTATCAAAAAGCTAAGAAGCTTTACGAAAAAAAGAAATATAACGAAGCCAGAACTTTGTTTTCAGCTGTCAAGGATATGGCCAAAAACGATAAAAGTTATTATGTAATTTATGATTATCGCATTGGAATTTGTTATTACGGTGAAGGTAATTATGAAAAAGCCATTGAGCATCTGAAAATTTATCTGGGTGCTGCAAGTCTTCCCAAAAGTTGGCCAACCAAAAAACAGGTTAGAAAACTTATCAAAAAAGCTAAAAACGAGATGAAAAGAATTAGCAATGTTAAAGATAAAGACAAGTTGGCCCAACGTCGCAAGAGCATGGAACAAAAAATTGAAAAACACAAAGAGATGGGGGAACAATATTATGATAAAGAAAAATATAATTTAGCTAAAAATCAATACTACAGTGCTTATACCCTCACAAAAAAATTCGAAGGCCAAACCAGAAACTATTATTATTATGCCTACAAAATAGCCAAGTGTTATGAAAAAATGAAAAATTTAAAAATGGCCATCCGTTATTACAAGAAATATATGGGAATTGGTGGTGGACATAATAAGCTAAAATCAATGCATTATGGTTGGCCCTCAAGAGCAAAAATTCGCTCTCTGATTAATCATTATGAAAATTTGTTAAAAAAGGAAAATGCTTCCAACGTAAGTTATTCCAATAATTATAATAAGGTTATTTCCCAAGCTGATAAATTAGCCAGTCAGGGTAAATTCGAAAAGGCAGCTGTCAAATACGAACAAGCCAAAAAAATATCCTTGAGACAAAATAATTATTCCCGACTTATCGATTACATGATTGGTTCAGCCTGGCAAAGAGCCGGTAAACCAAGAAAAGCCATCAAAGCTTACAAGATTTACCTCAAGGCAAAATATATCTCCAGTGGTTGGCCTCATACCGGAGAAGTCAGTGGACGCATCAGGATGCTCAAACAAAATTTAGATCGTGGCTATGCTTTTTCCGGTTCTTCCAAAGGCAAGGGCAAAGGAAGCCAAAGCGACGACCAGGATGATGATTTTCGCGGACACGGCAAGAACAACTATGGTAGTGGGCCTATCAAAGATGATATTGACAGTGAAACCAAGTGGTTTAATTCCTGGTGGTTTTATACTGCAGTAGGAGTTGCTACTTTATTGGTTATCGGTGTTACTTTCAGTGGAGGAATATATTCACCCGCTTTCAGTACATATTCTACCGATCCTGCTGCACCAGCTAACGGGCATGAGCTTTTCAGGTTTTAAACTATGAAAATTATGAATCCCTTCGCCTATATTGCTAAAAAACAAAAAAACAAAGCTCTTCAGGTTTGTCTGGCCAATTTGGAAGAAGAGCCCGGCAAGCCGGATAACCATTTTGCTCTTCTGGTTGCTCTGGCTGTGGTTGATAAAGTGGATATTCCAACTGAACTGCCAGAAAAATTGCTCGAATATTATATATCTGTTTCAAATTTTCCCATGGCTCTGGGTACTTTGCTTTTTTCCGTAAAAGCCGGTGTTGAACACTCACAATCTACCATATCCTCCTTTCTTGATAAGTTCAGTTTGGACAGCCAGAGTCCCAGTTCAAAACCACCTGAAAGAAGCAGGAAAAACTCGCTTGACCTAGAATTCAGCGATGAAACAACTAGCAGTTTGGCCAAAAAGGCTGTACAACTGTGGCAGGATAAAATAGACAAAATTTTCCTGCCCCCACCTGTTCAAGGCCATGCTGTTCCTTTGTTCAAAGCCATGGGCAAAAATTCCCTTGTTCAACTGCTTAAAATGGGGGAAATTCAATATTATCAGCCCAAACAAAGGATAATCAAACAGGGAGCCGAGGAAAACTGTTTTTATATACTGGTTCAGGGAGTTCTCAAAGTTACCAGAGATACCGAGCAGGGTCATGTAAAACTGGGGTTTCTCAGACAAGGATCCTTTTTCGGAGAAATGGCGCTGGTTACATCAGCCCCCAGAAGTGCCAATGTTCTGGCTGATACCAGTGCAATTGTCCTCAAAATATCCTGGGAACTGCTTGAGAAGATGCTGGAAATTGATCCAGAATTGGCAGATGAACTGGCCACGTATACCCGAATTCGTCTTCTGAAAAATCTGGTGGTTACATCTCCTCTTTTCCGCACTATTTCCACAGAAGCAAAAAATGCGGTTATTACATCCTTTAAACCCGTTATCAAAAATCATGGTGAGATTATCATCCAGGAGGGCGAGAAAGCCAAAGGCCTTTATTTGCTAGCTTCTGGAGAAGTTTCAGTATATTCGGAAGAACAGGGTGAACAAACCCTTTTATCCACTTTATTACCCGGAGAAGTTTTTGGTGAGATTTCCCTGATCAGAGAAGGAGATGCTACAGCTACAGTTTCTGTTTCAAGTGATGAAGGTGCGGTTTTGATGCATCTCAGTCGGGATAGTTTTCAAAAAATAGCTGTTTTATATCCGGAAGTTCTGTCGCATGTTTATCAGGTTTCTCTCGAAAGATCACAAGAAACAGCCAAGGTCAGAAAAGATGAATCAATCCCGGCCGAAGATTATATGCTTTAAAGGACAATTTTTTCATATCCGGTCAAATCAAACCAAATTTTACAATTTCAGGATATTTATGAATAAACTTATTTTAAATCTAGTTTTTTGTTTTTCATTGTTTTTGTTTTGTGGACAAGTATATGGACAGGAAAAAGAAAAACCTGAAGAAAAACCTGATAAAACCGGCGAAACCGTTCAGGAAAAACCTGAAAATACAGATAAAACCGGTGAAATCAACCCTCAAACCACTTCAGATTCTTCGCCGCTCCAATCAAAAACTTCGTTGGATGGAACTGAGGTTAAAGACGCAACATCTTTAAAGCAGAATATTAAACAGGAACAAGATGATTCTGCAGCCTCCGATTCTGAAAAACCGAAAGAAAAAATCAAAATTGTAGTAAAAAAAGTTGAACCGGGATATGAAAAAGTCCCTGTTTTCAGAGTTCATCCCCGGGGTCCCAACGCTGTTACTGCAGGAATTGGAATCAAAGCCGGTCTCACCGATAATTCCACCGGAGGATTTCATGTAAACTTCGGCTATAATTACCAACTGAGCAAGGTTTTATGGGCAGATTCTCTGCTTGGAGTGAATTTCGGAGGAGATTGTACTAATACGGGAAATGAAGAAGATAATTACCAGTGTGGAGGCTTGAACGGATTCGGGCTCGATCTGATGGTTGGTGTTCTGTATAGATTTCTTGACTTTCCCGTCTGGAAGATACCGGCTAATCCTTATGTTAGACTGCTCACCGGAGTTTCCTTTATTGTGTCCAATGGTCCCAATGACGGCTTTGGTCTTGTGATGAAAGGAGCGGGAGGAGCCAGATATTCCTTCAACGATGAAATTGCCGCAGGTGTTGAAATGGGCATGACACTGGGTCCTGCTTTCAGAAATGCCATCGGAACCGGAGCTTTTTTTGGCTTTGATTTTGTTTTCAACGTTGAATACTCCTTTTGAATCTCATATTTGAAAAACTGTTCATAAGCTAGTTCCCATCCAAAAATGGATGTCATCGTCTGGCGACGGAAATTGAATTAATCTGCTTTGTCATAACTTCTTGAAATAGTGTCAACTATGTCGGCGAAGTTATTCCGTGCATCTCAATCCAATTTCTTCCCCAGCCAAAAACACCACTTCTGGGATGGGAACAAGCTAGTTCCCATCCTGCAATCCCCACAATTCTTCTCTCTGGTTGAGACCGGGGAATATCCCCCTCAGGAAATTATATGTATCGAGTTTCTTTTTGTACCCTCGGTTGTCGAGTCAATCAGGCTGAGACCAGAAGGATAATGGAAAATATTGAAACTGAAGTAGAATTGGTTGAATTCGGCCAAGATTGTGATCTTACAGTTGTCAACAGTTGTGTTGTCACCGGACAAGCAGAAAGAACCACTCGCAAGATGGTCAATCGAGCTCGCAAATATTCGCCTGATGGAAAGATTATTATCATGGGCTGTTATGTTGATGCCCACGAATTGGTCAAAGCAATCAAACCTTCCCCGGATTTGTACTTTGTCAAAAAAGAACAGAAAGACTCCATATCCAAGATGATCAGAGAATTTGCAGACCCACATTCTGGCTGTGAAAGTCAACTCAGAAAAACATCCGGAGATAAACTACCTTCCTTTGCTCCTTCTTCCACCAGACCGCCTTTGCTGGTTCAAAACGGATGCAATAAACGCTGTGCCTATTGTATCATTCCCCTTGCACGGGGCAGAGCAGTTTCAAAACCTCTGGGGGATATTCTTGATGACTATAGAAGATTACTTGATTGCGGCTACAGGGAAATAGTGCTTACGGGAATAAACATTGGAAGTTGGGGTTACGATCTCGATCCCGATTTCAGTATTTCCACTTTACTTGAAGAATTGCTCAAACTCACCCCCAAAAAACACCGGATAAGAACAGGTTCTCTTGAGCCGGAATCCTTGGATGATGCTTTTTTTGATCTCATTTCCGAACCCGGCATTGCCCCTCATCTGCATTTACCGTTGCAAGCAACCCACCAGGAAATTCTCAACCGGATGAATCGACCTTTTCCCCTTGAAAAATATCAACTGCTGCTTGAAAAAGCCAGGAAGGCTTGTCCTGATATAGCTGTTGGAAGTGATCTTATCTGTGGTTTTCCAGGGGAAAGTAAAGAACATTTTGAAAAAGGACTCAAGCTTGTTGAGGAAATGGCATTTTCCTACCTCCATGTTTTCCCTTTTTCTGCCAGAGCGGGAACAGAAGCAGCAACGTTCAAACAGTTGAAACCGGAAGTGGTCAAAGAAAGAGCTGCCCGCATGAGAAAACTGGGTATGGCAATGAAAACTCAATACCTCGATAGTTTCATTGGCAAAAAAGTAAAAGTTGCTGTGGAAACCAAAGTTGGAGATAATTTTTTTCGGGGGACTTCGGGGCAATTTTTCAATGTCCATTTCGGCAGCTCCGGAACCGAACCTTCCCTGGGTGAACTTGTGGAAGTTAAACTGGAAATCCATAACTCCAGGAGCTTCGAGGGACAATATCAATGGTAAAAAGCGAAAACTACTTCACAATGCAAAATCGGAAACAGAAAATAAATGAATGGAAAGAAACAATTTTTTCACAAGTGCGGGACAGAAAACATCTGAAGCTCCAACCGCCAAAAGCGGCTTTGCTGGTAATTGACATGATCAACTATTTTGCTTCACCCGAAGGCAAAGCTTGGTTGCCGGGAACCGCAGCTCTTGTTAAAAACTTGCAGCTTTTGCTCAATTCCTGGAGAACACAAGAATTACCGGTGATTTTTACCCGTCACTGTCATCGGAATCAAAATGAATTGGGGATGATCGGCAAGTTTTACAGTGATTATATCTCCTGTGGGAATGATTCAGCCAGAATTATCGATGAATTTCCTCTTTTCCCGGAAGATAAAGTTATCAGAAAAACTACCTATGATGCTTTTTATCAGACTGACCTGCTGGAATTTCTTGAGGAAAAAGAAGTAAAGCAGGTATTGGTAACCGGAGTAATGACCAATCTTTGTTGTGAAACAACTGCCAGAAGTGCTTTTGTTCATGGCTTTGAAGTTTATTTTCCTGTTGATGGGAGTTGTACTGCCGGTGAAAAGCTCCATCTGGCATCCCTGCTCAATCTTGCTTCCGGTTTTGCCAGATTGACTGATATCAGGGAGGTAATCAATTGTCTGGAAGGATAACAGCAATTGTTGGTGCTGGGCCTGCCGGGATTGCAGCCGCTATTCAATTGAAGCGCTCGGGGTTTATTCCCCGGCTTCTGGACAGCAGGGGAATGGATGGTTGCGGACTTATTAGAAACGGATTCAAGGTAGAAAATTACCCGGGATTGGTGGCACCGGTATCGGGAGCAGTTTTGATGAAGCGTTTTCTGCACCAGTTGCTGCAATTAGAATTGAATATTTGTAAAGATACAATTGTAGAAATTAAAAAGGAAAAATCTAATTCTTTTGTTTTGCATGGGAAATCAAACGATTATAAGGCTGAAACTGTAATTATTGCCAGTGGGACTACTCCCCGCAAGCTTCCTCTGGATTCAGTTTCGGGTTTGACTCGAAGGATACATTATAATCTCAAGGAGCTTGTACCGGAATTACAAGGGTCTTTTGCAAGTACAAAAACCGGGTTCTCCGATAGTAGACAGAGGGCTGAAGAAAGTAGCGGGCAGTCCAAAGAAATTGTTGTAGTTGGAGGTGGTGAAGCCGCCCAGGATTATTCCCTTTCTTTGACCAAAGCGGGATTCAGAGTAAAATTGCTGATCAGAGGGACCCGTTTGAAAGGCAATTTGCATTTGAAAAATGCCGTTATTTCCAATCAGAATATCGAATTGTGTTTTGAAAGAAGTATCAAAAGTGTTGTCAGATGTGGGAATAGCTTGGAAATAACAACCAGCAGCAAAAATCAGCTTGAAATTTGGAAAAGCGATAATATGGTTGTGGCCATCGGCAGACAGGTAGAACAATATTTTGGATTGTCACCAGAATTATTTGCAAATGGACAAATAATAACTCCCCTTTCCGGTTTATTTCAGATTGGAGATTTCAGGCTGGGGAGCCTTGGTCAAGTTGGTATGGCAGTTGGAGACGGTTTGAGAGTTGCCTCCCTGATTGCACATTATTGATTTTTTGCGGATACATGGAGTATTCCAGTTGTTGTGTCGATGGAACAGATTATGCCAATGAAAGTTTTAAGAAAAACAGCCGAAAATGATATAGCCAGAGTCTATGTAGCCGAGCTTGAAGACGGTAACAGGATCGAATTTGTACAATCGGTACAACCGCCCCTGAATCGTTCTCAGAAGTGGGTATTGATTCTTTCAACCTTGAAGGGATGTCCGGTTAACTGTCCCATTTGTGATGCCGGCGGCAGTTATAGCGGGATTGTTTCAGCCGGGGAAATGCTGGCCCAGATTGATTATCTGGTTAATACCTGTTATCCCAGGGGCGTAATTGAAGTGGAAAAGTGGAAAATCCAATTCGCCAGGATGGGGGATCCTCTTTTCAATCCGGCGGTACCGGAGGTTTTGCGGACTATTCCCGAAAGATATCGGGTCACTGGCAGAACCATAGCCTCTTTGTCCACAATAGCTCCCCTTGATTGCCTGGAACAATTGCAGGAGATTGCTCGGATCAAAGACAAATATTATGCCCGAGGTAATTTTCAATTTCAGTTTTCTTTGCATACCACCTGTGAGCGAAAAAGAAGAAAACTGGTTCCTGTAAAAACCTTGTCTTTTGCCCGGATGGCAAAATTCGGTCAATATTTTCATCGCCCGGGTGATCAAAAAATTACTCTTAATTTCGCAGCAGTGCGTGGCTTTCCGCTTGAACCGGATAAATTAGCCCAAATCTTTTCACCAAAACATTTTCTGATAAAATTAACTCCCGTCAATCCCACTTTTTCATCCCGCAAAAACAACCTGAAGGGTATGATTGAACCGGGAAACAAAGAAAAAAATCTGGAAATTGTGAACTTGTTCAAGCATGCAGGTTTTGATGTTATTTTGAGTATAGGAGCTTTGCAGGAAAACGATATCGGTTCGAATTGTGGAATGTATATCAATGCCGATTCTGCATGTTCTTGCAAGATTCCTCTGAAAAATTCCGCTATTTAGTTTTTAAGGATGACCTTCCGTGGACGCTTGTGTCCAATAGCAACTGCCAAATCCGGAGATAAAAAATATTTAAATTATAAAATTCATAAATAACAAGGGGTTGGAAAGAGGCATGAAAGTTGCTCTAGGTAATTGCAGGAGGTTTTATATGGATGAATATGCAATAGTAATTTTTAATCGTTTAATTGAACATTTTGAACGGAGAATGGTGGATCGAAAGAATAGAAATGCTCTTTATATGGCCAAGGGAGCTTTTCTTACCTATTTGCAGGGAAGCAGACGAGCCCTCAATGATCTGGTAACAATTATGAAATGGGCATGGCGCATGAAGTATCTTACCCATAATGAATACCGGATAGCCAAAAACATGGCCGGCAGATTGAGACGGCTTGTGGGTTCGAAACCGCCGACCACTTTGCACAAACGCAAGGGGCAATCGGCTCCCTGGCAGGAATGGCCCACTATCAAAATCAATCGGGATAAAGGAGAAAAAAATGGTAACTGAAAAGAAGAGAACCAAAAAAGAGGAATTGTATTATTCCAAAATCAAAGATGCAATTTCAGTTGTTGAAAAAAAATGCGGAAAAGGTGCTCTTATGGTTCAAGGAGGTGGAAAGATCAAGGGAATAAGGGCTATTTCCACAGGCTCGGTTAATCTTGATAAAGCACTTGGAATCGGAGGAATACCCAGAGGCCGGGTTGTGGAAATATACGGTCCGGAATCATCAGGTAAAACCACTTTGGCTCTGAGCACGATTGCCCAAGCCCAAAAGCAGGATCTGCTCTGTGCTTTTGTTGATGCCGAACACGCTCTCGATCTTGAATATGCAGGCAAACTCGGAGTAAAAGAAGATAAACTGCTTATTTCACAACCTGATTATGGAGAACAAGCTTTGGAAATAGCCGATATTTTGATCCAGAAAGGCGGAGTGGATTTGCTGGTTATAGATTCTGTTGCTGCTCTGGTGCCTAAATCTGAAATTGAAGGAGAAATGACGGATCAACAGGTGGGATTGCAGGCCAGGATGATGAGCAAGGCTTTACGCAAGCTTACAGCGGGTTGTTCTCGCAATCAGGCGACAATTATTTTTATCAATCAGTTGCGCATGAAAATCGGAGTTTTTTTCGGATCTCCAGAGACTACTCCCGGAGGAAAAGCGTTAAAGTTTTTTTCTTCTGTTAGAATGGATATTCGACGCATTGGCAAAATCAAGGAAGGAGATGAGATATCCGGAAACAAAATCAGGATAAAGGTGGCAAAAAACAAAGTTGCACCACCTTTCAAAAGAGCCGAGTTTGATCTGGTTTTTAATGAAGGTATTGATAATATTTCCGAATGGATAGAACTGGGTCTGGAAAAAAAGATTCTGCAGAAGTCTGGCTCCTGGTATTCATATGGGGAAGAAAGTCTGGGCCAGGGCAAAAAGAAAGTTAAGGAGTTTTTCAAAAAGAATCCGAAGATTTTTGCCGAATTGAAAAAAGATATCACCCAGAAAAAGCAGAGTTAGTAATCACAGAGTAAAACTGTCAACTGACAAAAAAATACCCTTTGGTTTTCTTTGCAGGAGCGGGTTTTCAGCGCTGGATCTTTATGCGGGCGTCAACTGCTGTAATTTGGTTGCCTTTGGCCAGGAGGGGATTGATATCCATTTCGACTATTTCAGGAGCGGCTGACAGAAGTGAGGACAGATTGGAGATAATTTGGGCAAATCTTTGTTTGTCAATAGGTTCAAGACCCCGAATTCCTTCGAAAAGAGGCTTGGACGTGAGGCTGTTTATCATTCTTTCGGCTTCATTGAGACCAATCGGGGTGAGACCACTGGCTACATCCTTGAATACTTCAATAAAGATTCCTCCAAGCCCGGCCAGAATCACGTGACCAAAGTTTTCTTCCCGTTTGGCACCCACATAAAGCTCAGTACCTTCAATCATGGGTTGTACAAGCACGGCAGTGCAATCTTTTATTTGCATCAAACGGTCGAATTCTTTTTTCATCTCAGATTCTGTGTTAATATTAAGGGCTACACCGCCGATATCAGTTTTGTGGACAGGTCCCACAGCTTTAAGAACTACAGGAAAACCAATTTTATCTACCAGACTCAGACCCAATTCAAAAGTATCAACCACAGCTTCCTCCACTCTGGGGATATTGGCTGCATCAAGCAAAGCCTGAACATTGATGGGGGGAAGATAGCCATCGTTGCAATTGTTGAGGGTTTCTCTGACTTTGGATTGATCGATCTGTTTTTTCAGGGGTTTTTCCATTACTGGACCGTGGTTGTTATAGCTTTTTACCAGTGCCTGTCCAAAAAGTACTTCATCAGAAAAACTGATCCTGCCAAGGGATTTAAAATAGTCTACTGCTTTTTTGGCGGTAATGATACTGGGAAGAACCGGAAAAATAGGTTTTTTACAATTGGTCATTTTTTCGTCAAGTACCTTGTATACTTCCGATACATCAAACAACCCCGGAGTTCCAAAGATAACCACGGTGCCGTCAATGTGGTCGAAATCTTGTTCTATGTAATCGAGAATCATGCCTAATTGTTTGGCGGTGCCTGTGGCAAGAAAATCAATTGGATTGCTGACGGAAGATCCCGGATAAAGTTTACTGAGAAGTTCTTTGGCTTTCAGGCCTTCAAGAGGTGGTATTTTGAAACCGCCTTTGCTCAATGTATCTGAAATCATGACCCCGGGACCGCCGGCATGAGTAACTATAGCAAGGTTTTTGCCTTTGAGTTCTTTGTGGCTGAAGACAGCACCTACCAGCATTAATTCTTCTCTTCCGTAGCAGCGAACTACTCCGGCTTTGCGGAAAAGTGCCTCGACGGCTTCGTCAGAACTGGCAAGAGCACCGGTATGTGATGATGCAGCCCGGTTTCCCGCCTCGGAAGCACCAGCCTTGATTGCTGCGATTTTACAGCCTTTGTTGATCAACGAAGATGTATGTTTGTAAAACATCTGGGGGTTATCGATCTTTTCCAGGTAGAGAAGTTTTACCCGGGTACTTTTTTGAGGATCAAAGCTCTCATCCCAATATTTAACTATATCTTCAACCCCATTTTGGGCACTGTTTCCAACACTGTACATGCTGGCAAAGGGAAGCCCCATTTCAATTCCTGCCTCCATGATAAAAGCTGCAGTGGCTCCGGAACCACTTGCAAAATCCACACCATTGCGATTGAAAGTTGGAATAGGACCGGCAAAGGTTCCCTGGTAGGTTGTTGTCAGAATTCCCATGCAGTTGGGACCGATTAATGAAACATCATGAGTGTCAGCCAGCTCAAGAAGTTGATTTTCGAGTGCCTCCCCGGCTTCTCCTGTTTCACTGAACCCGGCTGATAAGACAATAAAGGCTTTGGTGTTTCTTTTTTCGGCCAGAAATTCAACTGTTGGAGGAACGATTTTAGCCGGAATCGAAATAATTGCCAGATCAATTCCCTGGGGCAGATCTTCTGGTTTCTTAAAACATTTTACCCCTTGAACTTCTTCTTCTTTTGGGTTCATAGCATAAAGCCGACCGGTAAAAGTTCCATCGATGATATTTTTGAGAACTTTACCACCAGGTTTTTTGATATTATTGCTGGCACCCACAACAAGAATTGATTCTGGTTCGATTAGTTGTTTGTTGATCATTGCAGCCTCCATGGAAATAATTTGGAAATTTTTAACGGGGATTTTAAGCCCGGAATCCTTTAAAATAAACCGTTATTTTATTAACAATATCCTTTATAATTGTAAAACGATTTATCCAAAAAATTACCCTGACTGAAAGTGTAAGGAATCCGATAAAATCTAAACTTCTATTTTAATATTTGAGATAAGAACCAGGTTAAAAAATGGCATTGAGGGAAAAAATGAAGGTCATCGCCTGAAAGCGGAATTTTACCTCATCAGCTTTGTCATAACTTCTAGAAATAGTATCAACTTGTAGTTCTCGTTTCAGAATAAATGGTCACAGTCTGCGGCTCGGAATTTGGATTGATCAGTTTTGTCGTAACTTCTTGAAATAGTGTCTACTATGTCTGCGAAGTTACTCCGCGCATCTCAATCCAACTTCAGCCGCAGCCAATAACCAGTATACTGAAACGAGAACTAACTGCGAAGTTATTCCGCGCATCTGAGGCAAACTTCTCATTCAGTCAATAACCCCCTTTCCGGGATGGGAACTAACTGGTAGACAAAAGTACATTTTTCCGTTAAACATAAAATCAGAGGTATTGTATTTATTAATTAATTCTGATTAATATCAGGCATACAGGAGATATATTAATGGCTTATTATTGTTATGGTTGTGGCAAAGAAATTGAATTTGCTGTGAAAGGTGGAATCAAGGTAGGTAGATTGGATGTTTGTGAACATTGTGGTAAATATCTGCATTGTTGCAAAAACTGCAAATTTCATGATCCATCAGTTCATAACCAGTGTACCGAAACTTATACAGCTTTTATCAGAGACAGAGAAGCCGCTAATTTCTGTTCTTCCTTCAGGTTTAGAGAGTTGGACAGTCCTCCCAAGCAGGTTGACACCAAAGAAGCCAAGGAAAAATTGAATGCCCTCTTCAAAAATCTTGAGTAACCCTTAATTTAGAGAGATCAAAATGAAAAAATTTTTTTATCTGACATCAATATTATTATTAGCAACATTTTTGGTAACTTGTGACGATGACAGCAGCGGCAACAATACCAATAACGAGAACAACCACTTTGAAAATCTGGAATTAGATGACATTCTTGACGCCTGTATCATCAAAGATGCATGTGAAATAATGAGAGGAGGATATATTGCTCCTTGTGTCACCGCTCATTATAATAATGTCTCTCAAACTCACACTCAGCCAATCTGGAATGATCTTTACCGTTGTGTGCTCAAAGCAGGAAGTGATTGTGACGAAGTAAGAAAATGTTTTGGAGCCGGTGAAGTTCCCGTTAGTTGTGATCCTGCTACAGATCCAGGTTATTGTGACGGCAATATTCGCTATTATTGCGATAATTTTGATAATAAAATGTATGCTATGGATTGTGCTGTTTCTCCGGGCTGGATTTGTGCTGAAGGGGACGATGAAAAAGCATATTGTACAGAATCAACTTGTGATGATGCCAGTTTCCCTGTTGAATGTGATGGCGATCTGATTAAAAGATGTGAAAATGGGATTGTAAACATGGTGGATTGTGCTGTTGTCGGTTTGGCTTGTCAAAAAATTGAAATTGAAGAAGGTGTATTTCAACTTCAATGTATGGGTAGCGGTGGACAGTGTGATCCTGAACAATTTGAAGGAAAATGCGAAGGCAATACCAAAGTCACTTGCAACAACGGAATCATAACTTCTATTGATTGTCCTTCTCTCCCCGGTGATAAAATCTGTGAAATGGGCACAAACAATCCTCATTGCAATCCTGCTGGTCAGGAATGCGAAGAGGGCGAAGAAATGTGTGATGGCTCCTTTATTTCCAAAATCTGTCTCGACGGCTATTTCTATGAAAGAGATTGCCGGGATTTAGGTTTTCGTTATTGCACTGGCATGGGAGTTAATGAAATTGGCGCTCATTGCACCCATTGACGAATTTTATTCTGAACTCTCTCAATTATTTTGGAAAATCAGGGAACATGTTTAAACATGTAACAGCTTCTTTTTTATTATTCCTTTTCACTTTGGGTTGTACATCGGATCAAGATACAATGACCTTCAAAAAATGTTCCCGGCTGGCCGGCATAACCATGGAGCCACACAAAGTAAATGTAATTGGAATTGTAACTACCTGGTCCCTTAAATCCCAACTTCTGATCAAGCGTTTTAAAAAAGCAAGATCTTTTTTGGGTAAAAAGGTTCATTTTCATCTTGTTTTTGTAGACAAGACAGCGGCAATGTATCAAACTTGGCTTGATACCTACAAACCGGAGTTTTCGACCTATCATATCCCCAAGTGGAAATTGTGCGGGAAAACCGTTGTCAGGGTACCGGGTTTTGTTATCACAAACAACAATGGCAAAATCTGCTATGGTGGCAGCGGGCTGGTAACTTCGAATTTTCTTTATCACAGAATAAAAGACTGTTTGTAGTTAGTTAGTTCCCATCCCAGAAGTGGTGTTTTTGACTGAATGAGAAGTTTGCCTCAGATGTGCGGAGTAACTGCACCGACATAGTTGACACTATTTCAAGCAGTTACGACAAAGCAGATGAGGTGAAATTCCGCTTTCAGGCGATGACCTTCCTTTTTGGGATGGGAACTAGTTAGTTCCAGGTTCAAATTTTTTTGCATTTATTTTAATCTTTCCATCTGAATTCTTGATTTTATTCAGTGTTTCTTTTTTTAATCTTTTTTTGTAAAGTTTCTTCATTTTTTTCAGATTTTCTTCAGTTATGAATGATGCCGCTACTCCGAATATCATGGGGCGGTCTTCGTCATTTCGCCTTATTTGAACCACTGGCCCCGGATTGTTTTTTCCCAGCCAGATATAATCCCAGTTCGGACCGTTGAATGGGGGCAGCAGTTCATAAAGATAGCGGGCATCACGAGCAGAAAGATTCACGCAGCCGTGGCTTTTTTTTCTGCCGAATTGATTGTGCCAGTAGGTTCCGTGCAGAGCCTGACCTTTCCAGAAAAACATGGACCAGGGTACAGATGCAGCCAGATAGGCTTCTTCCCCAACTTCATTTTGCATATCCCGTTCCGATGCTTTCCACCAGATTCTGAAAATTCCATGTTTGGTGGAGTGTTCATCTCGACCGGTGGAGATAATGGTTGCAAAAATTGGCTTTTTTTCGTGATAAAGAACCAGGGTTTGTCTCCCCAGGTTAATATCTATCCACATCTCATGTTTTTTTACTCCCGGAGGAACGGGTGCGGGAAAGGCTGATGCCACATACCGAGACCTGATCCATTTGCATTTTCCGATTCTGTAATAGGCGCCGTCGTTGCCGAATTTTTCGCCAAAGATATTGACAGCCGAACGAGCGGGCAGACTTCCTATCTTTTTGCCTCCCGGTTTGTCATAAACATTTATGGGAGCATTTCTACCCTTGTTGTCCTTGGCTATTACTATGGAAATCGGTAATCTGAGTTTTCCTCCCAGTTTGACTCCAGTATATTTCGATGGTTTGTGGCCAGCAATGCGGTCAACAGGTACATATCTGTTTTTTATGGTTTTCCAGTAATTTTTGTTATTTATTCGGGTAAAGCGTTTAAAATGAACATAAAATCCATGGGGATATTTGCCACCGGGTTTTTTTTGCTTTACTGCACTGCGTGAAGGATACCATTTTGCTCTGCCTACTCTGACATAAGCATATTTACCGGGGGTAATTCTGCCTTTTTTGACCACGGGAAACACTTTGGTTGTTGGCATTTTGCGACTTTTGCGAAAGGAGTTGGTGCAAACATAGGCTTCCAGTCCTATTCGCAACCATCCTTTGGAACAACCGCTACCCTTGTAATAACCAACAGTGGGAAATCTGGTTCGGGGTCTTATTCTGCCCAGTTCCAAGGATTTGCGCGAAGGGCGAGAGTAGATCCTGGCAGGTTTCGATGCAGCCAGTGAATTATACCAGTTGCCCCGTCTGGGAATTTTTCTGAAAATTCCCTGGAGGGCGTCCATAATTTCGGTTGCATCCGGAGTAGGGTGGATATGGGGCTGATCCAACTCATTAACTATGTCAAATTCTTTTGACCACATTTGGGGTTTTATCTTTTCCTGGCTGAAATCATGTTTCTTTTCTTCTTCAGCTTTCTGACAATAGGCAGTAGTCTCAATTCTGTTAATTTTGGCTTCTTTCCGCTGTATTTTTTCATCCTTGCCGTTATTTTTACTTTTATTTCCACAGGATATTTGGAATAATAACACCAAGTAAAAAAATGCAGTGTACAGGCTCATAAAAATAAAACTCCTTTCGGGTTCAGAACCCGAAAATTATCAGTTTAAGCAGTTTTTCATTTTGAAAATTACTGTTTTAATAAAAAACAGTAATTAATTTTGCTCTCATTATTATATAACTGTCAAATTTGGCAAAATTTTAATTTAAATATCGAAAGAATTCCACCTATGGCTAATATCGATTATTTTCTTATTTCGCTCAAAGAAGATTTTTTTCCGAATTCCATTCTCAACGACAACTTTCACAATGGCATTCCCCAGTCAGATTTAAGCGGCGGGGAAGAATTATACATCGATATGACCCATCCCGATGTTGTTCAAGGAGACAAATTACAACTGTGGAATAAAAAAACGGGGCCGGTGATTCTGGTTTCCAATATTCCCATAACCAGAAAAGCATGTGAGAATTTGCGGGGCTTCAATTATGAACTGGTTTCTGTTTTCAACATTGAAAACCGGATCAAACAAAGACAACTGATAGCGGAAGAAAATCAAAGCAACTTTGTTTCTGTTCCCCTGGGAAAGACAAGGGGACAGATTCGGGAGGGTGTTTGTATCAACAAGGTTGCAGCTATTTACGGTCACAAAGAAACAGGGATTTTGTTTCTGAGATCAGGTAAAATCAAAAAAACCATTTCTTTTTACCAGGGAATTCCGGTTGATATCCGCTCTAACAAAAAGGGAGATCTTCTTGGTAATATGCTGGTTGATGATGAAATTATCAACGAGGAGCAGGCTGTAGAATCCCATAAACTGGCCGAAAAGGAAAATGTTCTCCAGGGAGAAGCATTGGTTCAGATGGGAATTATCAGCGAAAAAGAAAGAGATGAAGCTCTCGATCGTCAGTGGGCCATTAAAATCATCGAGACCTTCAATTGGAAAGAAGGAGAATACATTTTTAAAAACGATATGGTTGAAAGACCTGAGCGCAAGTTGCCCTATACAATCTACGAATTAATCTACAATGGTATTGAATTGCTGTCTCCGGGCCTGCTTTCGGCTTTTTTAAACCGAACCCTTCCCTACCATGTTTTTCCAAATTCATCCATTTATCTGCGTTATCAGCCTTTGCCCAACGATTTGGATTTTAATGTTTTTACCAGGATCAACGGCCAAATAACCATGGAAGAATTACTCAACTCAATTAAAAGCAAAGAAGAAAAAAATATGCTTACAGCTCTAATTCTTTGTGGAGCAGTAGTTTTATCATATGAACCCCTGGAATATGCATTTAATTTTGGAGGAATTCCAATTAATGATAAAAAAAATCTGGATTTGGTCGATAATTTAAAGAAGGTGCTTCGAGAAGATCGTAATAATACGATCGACAAGCGCTTTGTGGAAAGTCAATTGAGGGAAATTCACCCTGATTACTATCTGCACATGGATGAAAAGTATCTTCAAAAAGCTCGTGAATTGTTTGAAAAACTTGCCAGAGAGAAAAAATTCCCCCCTGTTTCTCTGAGGAATTTGGTCTCTCTGAAATTAGGATGGAATATCTAATGAACCTTCAACCTTCAACTTCCGATGACAGACAAACCATATTAATAGTCGATGATGAAGCTCTCAACATCAAAGTCGTTTCTCTCAGTCTCAAAAATCTTAATGTTGACATCCTCAAAGCTTCCAATGGTGAAGATGCTCTTGAAATCATCAAAACCCGAAAAATCGATCTGATTTTACTCGATCTCATGATGCCTGTATGTGATGGTTTTGATGTTCTGAAACAAATGCGGAAAATCCCCGGTCATGAATTGATCTCTGTAATTATTCTCACTGCCATCATGGAAGATGAACAAAAGATCAAGGCACTGGAAATGGGAGCAGTCGATTATCTTATCAAGCCTTTCCAAAAACGGGAATTATTGGCCAGAGTGAAGCTTCACCTTTCTTTGCGCAAATACCAGAAAAAGCTCAATGACTATGCCGACAATCTTGAAACCAAGGTCAAAGAGCGTACTCGCGATCTCAGAGAGACCCAGGATGTCATTTCCTTCAGTTTAGCCAGACTCGCAGAATCAAGAGATCCCGAAACAGGAGATCATCTCGAAAGAATGAGTCGCTACAGCCAGATTCTGGCCCAGAATCTGCTGGGAACAGACGGTTTTATCAAGTACCCATCTTTTCCCAAAACTCTCAAAAAAGTTGCAGTATTACATGATATAGGCAAGGTTGGTATTGCCGACAATATTCTGCTCAAACCCGGCAAACTTACCAAAGAAGAATTTGAAGTAATGAAAACGCATACAATTCTCGGAGGTGAAACCCTTCGAGATGCCATGGCCAAGTTGAAAAATCCCGGGGATTATTTACAAATTGCTTGTAATGTGGCCTTTTTCCACCATGAAAAGTGGAACGGCAAAGGTTATCCCAAAGGGCTCAAAGGCTTGGATATTCCTTCCTGTGCCCGGATTGTGGCTTTGGCAGATGTGTATGATGCTTTGCGTTCCAAAAGGGTTTACAAACCAGGTTTTTCCCATGAAAAAGCCAAAACTATAATTGTAGAAGAAAGGGGTCAGCATTTTCAGCCGGAAGTGGTGGATGCATTTTTGGATCTTGAGGACAAATTCATTGATATAGCTCGGCGTTTCAAACCAGAAAGAAATGATGCAAATTCTCAGCAATAATTCCCCCAAAATATCTGACCAAAGCCAAGACAAATTAGTTTTACTTCGCAAGTTGTATCCGGATTCTGCCTTTTTAATTTATGATGCCGAGGCACAATTTCTAGATTGCAGCAGTAATTTTTCCGAGATTTTTGGTGTTGGGGCGCTTTCCGCCAAAGATCCCCTTCAGGTTATTCTTCACAATGAATCACCTTTTTCCCTGTTTCAAATTATAAAAGAAACCAAACACAGCAAGGGATTACTCAAACACTATTTACATATTTCCAGCCAAAAAGATGAAGTTATTCATGCTGCCTGCCATTTTATTCTCTTTGAACAAAATCAGGAGCACTCTTTGTTGCTGGTGATTTTGCACTTGAATTCCGCTGACCAGCCTGCCGAGATTAACGAAAAAATCCTGCTTCAACAAAAATTATTCCGCCAAACCTCCCTGGTGGACAATCTCATGATAGAACTCAATCAAATCAAAAAAAAACACAAAGATATCAACGACCAATTTCATCTTTTTGCCCGCTTTGTATATTTTTTCAACTCTATCTGGGATACCAAAGAACTCATTGACGGTTTTTTGCAATTGCTTTCGGAGGTAGGGATTTCACACGTTTCTTCTTTTTATCGCTATCAACAACAGGAGTCTCAATTCCAACTTTTTGCAGATTATGGTTTTGAGCATTCCCTGCCGGTTAAAGTATCCTCTCAAGGAGGATTTTTCTCAGAAATCATCAAAACCAGAAGTCGCAAGTTACTCAGTTTGAATTGTGCAGGTCTCAACATGGAACTGCAAACTCCCATGGGACGGTGGAAACCAGGCAGTATTATTTCTTTTCCGGTGCAATATCGAGGACAGTTGACAGGTGTACTTACTTTGGCATTTGCATCTCAACCTTCAAAAGACCGACTGGAAAGTTTTTTCGAACCGTTGATCCAACAATTGGCCATTGTATTCAATAGCATAAAGCAATACAAAGATCTGCGCCAGCAAAAGGCAAAACTTGAAGAACAGACCCTCGAAATAGAACGAAAAAACAGATTACTGCTCAGATCATCCGAAATGAAAACCAGTTTTCTCATCAATATTTCCCATGAATTGCGTACTCCCCTCAATGCTGTTCTTGGATTGGCCCAGGTTCTTGAAGATGATTCTCTGGGGCAACTCAATCAGGAACAAAAGACTTTAGTAAGTGAAATAATCGAATCAGGTAATCAGTTGCTGGTTTTGATCAGAGATCTTTTTACCATGACTCGTCTTGACAGTGAAACGCCCGACCTGGTCTCCAACGAATTTAATTTTATAGATTTTTTCAATACCACCATTAAAAACTGGAAAGAAAAAGCCCTGCAAAAAAATATGGAACTTAATTTTTCCCTTCCCCAACAAAAAGAGATAATTCTTCATACTGATCAGTTGAAGTTGAGACAGATTATCTCCTCTTTATTGTTATTGGCAATCAGGTATTCCTCCAAAGAAGACAAAATTGAATTCAAGGTTTTCTTTCCTGAACCCAACGAACTTGTTTTACAACTTGCAGGTCCGGATTTTCCCCTTTGCGAACAATGCCCGGGCAAAACAGGAGATCTGCAATATTCCGAACCATTCTCAAACCAGAATCATCTTTCGACTTGGAAAAGTTCAGATTTCAGAATAATGCTCATTTTTAAACTGATAAATTCTTTTGACGGCATCTTCAATCTCGAAAAAAATTCAGATCAGAAAAATCAGATCACAATCAAACTTCCAAAAATGCAATTGGCCCATGAACATATCCAAAATGATTCCTGAAATTCAACTTTAATTCAATTTCCACTTTGTTGTAAAGCCAATCCCTTGTTCAAGCAATCCAAGGAACTAGTTATCTGCAAGTTGACTTAACTTGATTCAATGGAAAAACCAAATCAGTTTTAGATTGTTTGCAAGCGTTTATTATGATATAAATTCAAGTCCTGATATTCTGGCAATGTTTGCCGTTGATTACATTACTTTTCTAGTACTTTTTTCAATTGTATATTTTCTTTGTTATTCCGGTTTTCAGCGGAATAAAATTCATTCAAACAGCATTCTTTTGTTGGAGTCTGTTGTATTTTTTATTTTTAATGTGTTCAATGACATCCATTTTAACTGGAAAATCAAAAAACAAGTTTATTACCATTAAGGTCAAGCTGTTACAAGTTCAGTTTCCAGATGCAATGCAATTCGCCTGTTTTCATTCCCTGCTGGCATAATCACCTGGCTCGGGCAGTTCGCAGTTTATTTGGTTCACAACTGAGGCAGAGTTACCTTTTGAACGTTCACTCATTTTATTTGTGGAGGATACCGTGGCTGACTATCAAATTCAGGATTTTGTTATCGAAATTGAAGAAACTTACGACGAAGAACTTCAAGACAAAATTGATGAAGCTAATAACTACCTTGAAGAAGGCAATACTTCAAGGGCACTCAGCAGTTGGAATAAAATTGTAAGAGAAAATCCTGATTTTCTGGGAATCAAGTTGAAACAGGCCGAAGTCTATAAAGAAATGGGTCGCTGGAAACAATATGTAGACAATCTCAAAGAAGTTGCCGAAAAACTCGACGATGATCGCAAAGAAGACACAGTCAACCTGCTTAAAGCCACTATTCCGATTCTTCGGGATGAAATGAAAATCATGCCCAAAGTGGTCAAAACCTACAAGAAGCTCATGGACATAGTTCCTGACGACAATGAGATTTTTGAAGAGCTGGTTCAGGTAATTGGCGACATGAACAGATGGCCCGATTTAGCCAAGGTTTACGACAAGCGTTTTGACGCCCTCGAAGATGAAACCAAAAAGATCGAGCTTCTCGAAGCCATGGCCGAATTATACGAAGACAAGCTCCACAACAAAAGAGAAGGTATCAAAACCTACGAAAAACTCCTCGAATTGGATCCGGTCAACGAAAAAGCGATTGCCAAACTCAAAGAGATGTACGAACAGGGGCGCAAATTTGATAAATTGATCGAACTTTCCAAAGCTGAAATGGAAAATATTTCAGATCCGGAACTGGTTAAAGAAAAATCCATCGAGTTGGCTCAGATGGCCTCTTCTAAAATCCGCAAACCGTCAACACTCATAGAATTATGGGAAGATGTAGTCGAACTTGATCCCGAAAACACAGAGGCTCTCGAAGAGCTTGAAAGCCTCTATGAAAAAGCCCGTAACTACGAAAAAATGACCGAAATTGCCCAACGCAAACTTGAGCTCATGGTCGATGAAAACAAAATGGTCAAAACCTGCCTTAAAATTGCTCCCATCTACGAACGCAAGCTCAAGGATCCCGAAAATGCCAAGGTAATCTGGCGCAAACTTCTCGAGCTCAAACCCGATGAACGCCGAGCTCAGGATTCCCTCAAAAAGCTCCTGGTAGCCGACAGCGAATGGGATGAATTGGAAGCTCTCTATACCCAATGGGATAAACTGCCAGAATTTATCAGGATAATTTCCCAGGAAGTTCGCAAACAAAAAGAAGACGAAGACAAAGTAGCCTTGCTTTTCAGAGAAGCTCGTCTCTGGAGAGACACTCTCAACGATGTCAGACACGCCATCAAGGCTTATGAAAGCCTGCTCAAAATCGACGAGGAAAATCTCGAAGCAGCCAATGCCCTCATTGAATTATATGAAGCCGAAGGTCAATTCAGAAATCTTCCGGATGTTCTTGAAATACGTATCAAAAACACCCAAGAAGAAGATCTGAAAAGAGATCGTATGGAAGAGTTGGCCAATATCTACAAGGAGCATCTCAATAACAAGGAATCAAGTTTTGAGTGGTATCTTAAAGCCTTTGAAATAGAACCTCAAAGAGTTGATATCCGCGAAAAAATCGAAGAATTGGCTCCCACAGTCAAAAAGGGCTGGGACAAACTTGTTGAAGCTTATACTTCTTCTTATGACAAATTTACCGATCAACTGGAACTTCTGCCCCTCATGAAAGTAGTTCTTAAAGCCCAGGAAGAAGAGCTTGGCGACAATGAAGAAGCTCTCGAAACCGCGCTGGGTATTCTGGAAATTGAAGATTCCAACCAGGCTGCACTTAATGCGTGTGAACGGATCTATCGCACCAAAGAAGAATGGGATAAGCTCCTTGATATTTACTCCAGAAAGATCGAACTTTCTCTTGACGACGAAGAGATCAAAGAGCTTTACTGGAAAAAGGCCGAAATTTTTGATGGTCTTCTAGAAAAACCGGAAGAAGCAGTTACCTGCTATAATGCAGTGCTCGATATTGTACCCGATGACACCAATTCCCTGGGACAACTGGACAATTTGTACCAGCGCCTCGAAATGTGGACAGAACTTTCGAGTATTCTGGAAAGAGAATTACAATTTACCGAAGACGAAGAACAAAAAATTGAATTCAAATTCAGGTGGTCCCAATTACAGGAACAAAAACTTGATAATATCTTCGGAGCCATAGAAGGCTACAAGCAAGTTCTAGAGTGGGATTCAAAACATGAGGGAGCCAGAAAAGCCCTTGAAAATCATCTCCGGGACGAAGATATTGACAACAAACGCAAGGCCGCGGATATACTTGAGCCTGTCTATACCGAGCTTAACCAGTTCAAAGATCTGGTCCAGGTACACGAGATTCAGGCTGAAACCGAGGCTGATCCAATTGTAAAATTGGAATTACTGTTGACTACAGGTAAAATCTGGTCAGAAAAACTTGCCAATATTAATAAGGCTTTTGAAGCCTATTCCAATGCAGTTCAGCATAAACCAGAGTCAGAAGAAGCACGTGAAAATCTTGAACAAATAGCCTCCATCGAAGAAAAATGGGATGAAGTTTTCAAAGTCTATGCAGAGGTTCTCGAAGACGAAATGATCATCCCCGAAATAAGCAAACTTCTCCACATCCGTTGCGCCGAAATAGCCAACACCCAGCTTAACAAAAAAGATGAAGCTATTGCCAATTATCGGGCAGCTCTTGAACTTGATCCAATGAATCAGGATATTCTCAAGGCACTTGAAATTCTATACTCGGAAGAAGAAAACTGGGAGTCTCTCCTCGAAATTTCCAAAAGGGAACTGGAACTGGCTCAGGATTTGGATGAACGTCAGGAATTACGTTTCCGTTGTGGCAAACTTTTGGACGAAAAACTCGATAAAGCCAAGGAAGCCAGTGAAATTTATGAAGAAATTCTGGGTGAAGAAAGTGATAATATCGAAGCTCTTAATGCTTTGGATAAGCTCTATTCCAAACTCGAAATGTGGATTGAATTAGCAGATAATCTCAACAGGCAGCTCGAACTCACTTTCGAACCTGATGAAAAGCTCGAACTTTTCAAAAGATTGGCAAAATTACAGCATGAAAAGCTGGATGAAACGGCTATTGCCATTGAAACCTGGAAAAACGCACTTGAGATTGAACCTGAAGATTCAGATGTCATAGCTGCGCTTGAATCATTGCTTGATAGTGAAGATTATGCCTTGACCGTGGTCAAAATCCTCGAACCCATCTATCAGACTTTGTCTCAGTGGAATAACCTCATCAAGATTTACAGGATCATCAAGGAAAAATCTTTTGATCCCGAAGAACAAATCGAATTACAACACAAAATAGCCGGTCTTTACGAAGATTCCCTCGGCGAATTGGATAATGCTTTCAAAGCTTACGGAGAAGCCTTTGAAATCAGGCCCAGACACGAGGAAACCCGTAACCATCTCGAGAGGTTATCCCAAGTTACTGAAAATTGGGAAGCACTTTTTGAACTTTATTCCAAAAAAATCGAAGAAAACGAAGATATTGAAGTATCTTTGATGCTTCAGACCAGAATAGCCGAATTGCTGGCTACCGCAGTTGGAGATATTGAAAGAGCTGCACAAGCTTACAACAAACTTCTTGACATTAAACCGGATCATCTCCCCGCCATAGATTCTCTTGAACAACTTTATATAGACAGCGGCAATCTGGAAAAACAGGTAGAGACCATTTTACGCAAAGTTGAAATGGTTTTCGATATCCAGCAAAAGAAAGAACTGGCTTTCAAAGCAGCCAATATTCAGATGGATCATCTTGAAGACATAGAGGGAGCTGTCAAAACTTATCGTCTTATTCTCGAAATTGATGATACCGAAATGAAGGCTCTTGATGCTCTTGAATCCATTTTTGTCAACGGAGAGCAGTGGGAAAATCTCGAAGATATTTACAGCAAAAAAGCAGATCTAGCTCCTTCTCTGGAAGAACGCAAAAGAATGCTTTTTATTGCCGGTCAAATGTATGACACCAACATGAATGACACCGAGAAGGCTATTGAAACCTTCGAAAAGATAATCGATGAAGATCCTATGGATTCCAATGCCCTTGGTTATCTCGATGCTCTTTACGAAAGAGTTGGCAAGTGGCAGCAGTTGATCAATATTCTGGAAGCTGAAATCGGCAATGCCGAAAGTGATGCTGAACGTGCTTCTTACAAGTTAAGACTGGCAAATATTTATGAACTGGAACTGAATGAACCTGGAACAGCGGTTCCCCTTCTCAGAGAAGCCCTCGATTTTGACCCCAACAATACAGAAATCATTTCCTCCCTTGCCCGCATCATGAACGGCGGCAAAAACAATGAAGATCTTGATACTGCGGAAATAGAATATTTGCCTGAAGTCAGACTTGATGCTGCCAGAAAACTTGATGAATTTTACACAAGGATGGAAGAACCTGAAAATCTGGTTGAAGTTCTGGAAGTGATGGTTGAACAGAATGAAGATTCTTTCGAAAAAGTTCGCCAACTACATCGCATTGTTGAACTTTATGAAACAAGCCTCATGAAGCCCGAGGAAGCCCTGGATGCAGTGGGCCGAGCTCTCAAATTTGAACCTAGAAATCCCAAATCTCTCGAAGAAATAGAAAGAATTGCCACTATTACCGAATCTTGGGACTGGTTGATCAGAATTTATGATGAGGTCATTGAAAACCTCGAAATGGACGAAGACAAAATCTTTTTCCAGTTGAAAATTGCCAGAGTACTCGAGCAAGAACAGGCCAGACCTAAAGATGCCATTGAAAGACTGGTCAAAGTTAAAGAACTTGATCCGGTTCATCCCCAAGCTCTTGAAGGTCTGGATCGACTTTATGAAATAGAAAATATGTGGCCTGAACTGAGCGAAATTCTCCAACTGAGAATCGAAAACGCGGTAGATGTCGATGTTATTCAGGAACTTCGCTACAAACAAGCCCGAATCAATCTTGAATATCTCGACAATCACGAAAAAGCAGTTGAAACCATGCAGGCTCTTTTGGAAGAAGCTCCTGCTCACGAAGGTGGACGCAACAGCCTGGAAGCTCTTTTGGAACAAGGTATTCTCCACGAACGTGTATACAGGATTCTTGAACCCATCTACCGTCGCGACGAACAATGGGAAAAAGTAATCGAACTCACTGAAATGGAACTCAAATTCGTAAATGAACTGGAAGCTCGTATTCCTCTGTTCAAATCCATCTGTGAGATCTACGAAAATTATCTTTTTGATGCCGAATCAGCTTTCCGCACTTATGCTCGTATTCTTGAAGAAACAGTCGATGATGTGGAAACTTGTGATAAATTGGAAGAATTGGCAGCCAGCTTGTCCCTTTGGATTGACCTTACCGAAGTTTATGAAAAGGTAGCCAGAAATCTTACAGCCCAATTGGAACAAGATCCTGAAAATGAAGATCTGAGAGAATCGATCATTCGCATCTGGCTCAAAGCTGCTCGGGTTTATGAAGAAGAAATCCAAGATCCTGCAGGTGCCGAAAATTCCAATCTTGAAGTTTTAAAATTGGAAAAATACAATTTCAAAGCTCTTGAATCACTGGATCGTATCTATACTGCCAACAATATGCATGCTGAATTGGCTGATATTCTTAGAAAAAGGGCTGAATCCACAGAAGATTCTTATGAAAAAATCCAATTCCTTTTCAGGTTGGCCAGGTTGTGTGAAGATTCACTTCAGGATTATAATCGGGCTATTATTGCCCTCGAAGATATTTATGAAGAAGAATCCGACAATATGGAAGCTCTCGAGTCTTTGGAAAGATTGCAATTCCATCTGCAAAACTGGAAAGATCTTTTCAATGTCTACGATCGAATGACCAATATCTTTTCTTCAGATGAAGATCGAGCTGATGCAATTTCTCGTATGGCCAAGATATCTTCTGACGGACTTAAAGATCCAGTGAACGCCAAAACACTCTGGATGAAAGTTCTTGATATTCGTGAAGAAGATGCTCGTGCCCTCAAAGAACTGGCCTTCCTCGCAGAGCAGGATGAAAACTGGGAAGCTACAGTTGATTTCCTCGACAGAATAACCCAGGCTTCCTACGAAATATCCGAACAGGTAGATGCCTACTTGAATCTGGGTCGGGTTTCCCTGGAACACCTTGATGATCATCGCAAAGCAATGGATGCTTATTTGAATGTACGCTCCATCGATCCGGATAACCTGGAAGCTCTGGACAAACTATCATTCATATATGAAGAATCTCAAGCTTGGGAAGAGTTGGTAGAAGTACTTGAAACCCTGGTAAGAGCCGGTGCCCAATCAATGGAACCTGCTGTTCTTCGCGACAAATATGCCAGAATAGGTCAAATAGAAAAAGAATATCTGGTTCGAACAGACAGAGCTATTGCAGCCTACGAAAAGGTTCTCGATTATGCTGAAGGCGACAAAGAGGCTCTGGAAGCACTTGAACTTCTTTATACTCAGGATGAAAGCTGGAACGACACCATCAGGATTCTGGGAGAAAAATTCAAGATAACTCCTGAAAATGATCAAAAAATAGCAATTATGCTTCAGGTAGCCGAATTGTGGGAAAACAAACTGGACGAAAAAGCTGCAGCTACCAAAGCCTATCAGAGAATCCTCTCTATCAAACCCCTTCACGAAGAAGCTTTTAATAATTTGGAGCGGTTGTATACAGAGCTGGCTGACTGGGATAATCTGGTGGAATTGTATCTTCATAAATTTGAAAACCTGGGTGGTCAGGAAGAAGTTATCCCCGAGCCGAACAAGAAGCCTCTGGCTGTAGTTCTGCAAAAACTGGCGGCTATTTACGAAGAAAAGATGAATGATCGCAAGCAGGCTTGGGAAATTCTGGCCGATGCCTTTTTCATCTTGCCCACAGACAACAAAACCGCTCGCAAACTCGAAGCTATTACAGCTATCGAAGAAAACTGGGACGAACTCATTGGCATGTACGAAGACAATATAGCTGCCATAGATGATCGCAAAATCAAATGCGATCTTCTGGTTAAAACCGGTCGTTGGTATTGTGAACAGCTTGAAGATCTCGACAAAGCCACCGAAGTTTTAAAGAGAGCACTAAAGTTTGATTCCACTAATGGTGCTGTTCATTTGGTTCTGGCCGAAGTTCATCGCCGCAACAATTCCATTAGCGAGTATATTTTGTCTCTCAAAAAAGCTCTGGAAATTGAGACTGAAAAAGAGCTCAAGTATGATGCTGCCATGGAATTGGCCCATGTTCACGAAAAAGAGTTTGGCGATTTGAATGAAGCCATCAGGTATTACACTATAGCCTATGAGGCACAGTCTGAAAAACCACAGCCGGTGGCATCCCTTGAAAGACTTTACGAAGAAACAGAAAATTGGCGCGAATTGATCAATATTCTTTGGGACAAAGTTGAAAAGAGCGAAGACCCCGAAGAGGTTCTGGATCTCAAACTAAAAATTGCTGAACTACTTGATGACAGAAGACAAACTCCTTCCAAAGCTGTTGAGGTACTCAAGGGTATTCTTGATGAACGCCCGGATCATCTCCCTACCATGAGAACCCTCGAAAGATTGTACGATAAAATCGGTGACATGGAAGAATATCTTGCCTTGCTTGAAACCCAGATGGACTACATTACCAACGATGATGAACGAGCTGCCAAATACCATCAGATGGCAGCTGTCTGGGAAGAACACTACGAAAAAATCGAAAAGGCCATGGAGTGCTACGAAAATATCATCACCATCAACGATCGGGATGAATCAGCTTTCCGCAACCTGGCTCGTCTTTATCGCCAAGAAAAAAAATGGACCGAATACATCGATGTTCTTTATCGACATATAGATTCAACTTTCGATCCCAAAGAAAAAATCAGACTTTACAAAAGTGCAGCCGAAGTTCTTGACAAGGAGCTTCAGGAACCAGAAAGAGCAATTGACGCTTACAATGCAATTTTAAATGAAGACGAAGAAGACGTCGATGCCCTCAAGGCTTTGTCTAGACTTTATGAAAGCCGGGAAGATTGGGATAATTCACTTTATGTCTCCAAAAAGTTGGTAGATCTTATTGAAGATGAAAAAGACAAGGTAGAGATTTATCATCGGCTTGGTAAAATCTCAGAACACCATCTTGGTAACACCGCCGAGGCTGAAAGACTTTTTGCTGAAGCTCTGGCTTTAAATCCCTCCTACCTTAAATCCCTCAACGAACTCTCCAGTATTTACGAACAGCGCGGAGACTGGATCAAGGCTACCAGGATGCTTGAAAAAGCTCAGGAACACACAGCCAACGTTGTCGACAAAACCAATTACCTCTTCCAGGCCGGCAAAATCTACACTTTGCATCTGGAAGAGCCCTCCAAGGCTATAGAACTTTTTGACGAATGCCTCGAACTCGATCCCGAACATGTGGAAGCTGCTTATCTTTATGTAGATATTCTCTGGGAAGAAAAAGAATATGAAAAAATGCTGCCCCATCTCCAGATGCTGGTCAGAAAATACAAAACCAGAGACGATATAGACAAGGACAAGTTGCAAAGGATTTATTACCGATACGGAGTTGCTTCCAAAGAAGTCGGTAATTTCAAAAAAGCTCTGGAAGCCTTCAAAATGGCTGCCGATGTACAAAGACCCTCTTTCCCCATTCTCAAAGGATTGGCTGAAACTTACAAAAAACTGGAAAAATGGAATGATGCTTTCAACAGTTATAAGCAGATTCTGGTAAGTCAGCAGCAAAACATCGGTGAAGAACTCTTTGTGGATATCTACTCCAACCTCGGTACCATCAAATTTGAACAGAAAGATTACCGTCGAGCTCTCAACTTCTATGAAAAAGCTCTGGAAGCTGAGCCGGATCACCGTGAAACCCTGGAAGCAATGATCAAACTTTATAAAAAAGAAAACAACTACAAAATGGTTGCCGAAACTATGGAAAAAGTTGTTGAAGCTATTGATGATAAAGATGAAAAGGTCAAATATCTCCAGGAACTTGGTGAATTCTATCAAGAAAAAGTCAAAGAACCCAAAGCTGCCATCAGAGCCTATGCTCGTGCTTACAAGCTTGATGATTCCAATAAAATGCTGGTAATGGAACTTATTGATCTGTACAACCAGACCGAACAGTGGAAGAAAATGGTCAAGCTTCTGAAAGTCATGGCGGATCGTGAGACTACTCCCAAGGTCAAGGCTCAATATTTTAAAAGTATTGCCGGGATCTACAGGAAATATATCAAATCCTACGATGATGCCATAGATTTCTACAATGCTTCCCTGGACGAAGATTGCTCCATGGATAATCTCGAATCTTTCCAGTATATCGACAAAATCCTGACAAAACGCAAGGATTGGAAAATGCAGGAAAGAAATTATCGCAAAATGATAAAACGCCTTATGAGTTCAGAAGAGGATATGGATACCCTGGTGGTAAACCTCTGGGATAATCTTGCCGAAATTTATCGAAGTCGTATGCGTGATTTCGAGATGGCTATTGCCACCTTTGAAACTGCCAACAAGATGGACTTCAGCCTGGAAAGAACCGAAAAACTGGCTGAACTCTACGAACACAATGAAGACTTGGAAAATGCCGCTCGCATGTATCAGAAGATCCTCGAAGAAAATGCTCTCAACACGGATGCCCTTGGTCATCTTTACGAAATTTATTATAATTCCAACGAATACGATAAAGCTTGGTGCATAGCTGCAGTTCTCACCAGTATTAAAGCGGCCGATGCTGACAAAATGGGATTTTACGAGCAATATAAACCAGGAAGAGAGTTCAATGCTCCCAAATCAGTATTGAATGATGAATACTGGAAAAGCTTTATCTATAATCCCGGTGAAGATGCTTATCTGCGCGGAATTTGCGGTGCACTTTCCAGCACTGTTGCCATGCTCAAGGGAAGGCCTCATGCCCAGTGGAATCTCGATCCATCCCAGCAGGCCAATCCCAACGTAGAAGGCCCCACCTTTACAAAAATGTTCTTCTGGGTATACCAGTATATGGGACTCAAAGTTCGACCCGAGCTTTATGTTCTGCAAAATTCCCGTGGTGGCATGGGTCATTTCGTTGCCAATGACAACAATCAGATGATTCCCATGATGACAGTGGGTCAGGATCTTCTCCATGGCAAAATGGAGAAAGAATTGGCTTATCTCATCGCCAAAGAGTTAACCTATATCAAACCCGAATACTATCTGCTCAAAGTTGTAGGCAGTATCGGTGAATTAAACGGTCTGGTTCTTGGAGCCATCAGAATGGCCAATAATCAGATAAAACTCAAAGGCGATCAAAATGTCATCAATCAGACTGCCGGTCAGTTGAACAAAATTCTGCCACCTCAAAGTAAGGAATATTTGATTGCCACTATTCAGAGGATGCTCTCCAAGAATCATATGCCCGATGTTAACAATTACGTTAAAGATGTAGAACGTACAGCCAATCGGGCTGCTCTGACCATAGTCCAGGATCTCGAAACTGCCATCGGGGTCGCCCAATCCGAACCCATGGTCCAAGGAGGAATGAGCATTAAGGAAAAGAAAAAAGCAATCCTCAATTTTGCTTCTTCCGATAAATATTTCGAATTGAGAAGATTGCTTGGAGTCAGAGTAGAAGATAACTAATTTCTTAATCAACTTACTCTGAGGTGTAATCTATGATCAAAAATCTATTGATTGCGGTATTTGTTGTTGGTCTTGGTTTGGGATGCAGTGACGGCGAAAAACCGGATACTACTCCCAACAAAGACACTAAGGCCAACAAAAATAACGAGAATTCCCAGAAATCAGAAGTTGAAAAACTCGAAAAAAAAAGCGATCTCTGCAATGGAGAAAATTGTCCAGGGTACGTTCATTAAAGTTTAAACTTATTTATTGACAGCTTCATCATTAATACAGGCAACTGGTTTCCAGATCAGACGGTGAGCTTCCATTCCGGGGAGGCAACAAATCAAGCCTGTTATCCGACTTTTCTCCATTCTACTCTCCCCTCTGCAGTTGCTTCTGCAAACTTTTAAACCTCGGCGGGCTCTGGTTATCATTTTTTTCTGCAGCCTCAGCCTGTTTTTTGGCTTTTATTGCAAAATATTCGGTTTTAAGGAGTATCAATGCCCACACCTCTTAATTTGGACAAACAGCAGATTCAAAAACTCAGGGATACGGCTGATCATATTGTCTCCGATCTTGCCTCTACCTTGAAACGATATACTACTGTATCTGTCGAAAGATCCGTGCTCAGACTGTTCGGACTTGACGGAATCAATGCAGAAAAAATTCCCTATCCCAACCTAGTAGTCGATCATCTTGAACCAGTCATTGGAGACGGGGTTGCTATGTATGTCGGCAATGCCATGTTGAAATATGGTTATTCCCTCAGTCAAATGGCTGAAAAGGTTGACAGTGGTGAATTGAATTTGATGCAGCAGGAATTTCTTCCCAAAGTCGAAATTAAGGATTTTCTCAACGAAATGGCCAGGGAGGCAACCGGAAGAATCAATGATATGGTCGCTCAGCGTGATGCATATCTTGAAAAATATCCTTCAGGTGAAAAACCTTGGAAATATGTAATTGTAGCTACCGGCAATATTTATGACGATGCCATCCAGGCAAAAAATGCGGCTTTGCGAGGAGCTGATATCATAGCCGTTATTCGATCCACCGGACAATCTTTATTGGATTTTATTCCCTATGGTCCCACAACAGAAGGTTTTGGCGGAACTTATGCCACTCAGGAAAACTTCAGGATCATGAGAAGAGCTCTTGATGAAGTCATGGACAAAACAGGCAGATATATCAGGTTGGTTAATTACGCCAGTGGTTTGTGCATGCCGGAAATCGTAGTCATGGGGGCCTTTGAAAGACTGGATATGATGCTCAATGACAGTATGTACGGCATCTTATTCAGGGATATTAACCCCGTTCGTACTTTTATTGATCAATTCTTTTCCCGAATGATTGACGGTGTATCCGATATTATCATCAATACCGGTGAGGACAACTATCTTACCACTTCAGATGCCATCGAAAATGCTCATACGGTTCTGGCTTCTGATTTTATAAATGAAGCCTTCGGACTCAAAGCGGGTTTGAAGCCCGAATTGCTAGGGCTGGGACATGCCTTTGAGATGAATCCCAATAAAGAGGATGGATTTTTACTGGAACTGGCTCAGGCCTTCATGATGAGAGAAATATTTCCGGAAGCGCCTCTCAAATATATGCCTCCCACCAAATTCATGTCTGGAGATATTTTTAAAGGATACGCCATGAATACCCTTTTCAATCTCATCGGGGTTTGGTCACAGCAGGGCATCCAGCTTCTCGGCATGTTGACTGAAGCAATGCATACTCCTTATATGCAGGACAGATATCTCGGTTTGGAAAATGCTGCTTATGTCATGAATAATGCTCGTAGTATAAACAATGTTTTCAATGTCAAGGACAACAGTATCATCAAGGATAGAGCAGTTGAAGTTATGGACAAAACTGAGGAATATTTGGAGATGATCAGGGAAGAGGGCTTGTTCAGAGCAATAGAACTTGGTTGCTTTGCCGATATCAAAAGAAGTCGCCACGGAGGCAAGGGCATGGATGGCGTGGTCCAGAAAAGCAGAAGATATTATAATCCTTTTGTGCCAATTTTTGCAGAAAAATTGGGTATAGAAAAGGAGATTAAGAAATGGATTTAAATTCAAAAATTGTCGGACCTTATGGAGATACTACAGGCGATGGAGCTATTCAACTCAGTTTCACTTTGCCCTTGAACAACGATTCCATAGCAACTCAAGCTGCAAAAAAACTCTTGCTGAAAATGGGTTTCAAGGATATTCAGATTGTTCATCAAGCTTCAATTGGAGAAAATTTTACTTTTTTCATAGTTTATGGAAAAACTACTTTGACAGTCAATACCGAGTTCATCAAACCCCTTGAAGTTAATGCCAAAGTCATGGAACGCAAAGAATGCGATAAAATGATCTCCACCTATTTTAATCGCAAGTTGGTGGTAGTTGGTGCTTGCATTGGCGAGGATGCTCATACAGTTGGTATAGACGCCATTATGAACATGAAGGGTTATGATGGCCATTACGGACTTGAGCGTTACTCCATGTTTGAAACATATAATCTGGGTGCCCAGGTACAACCTTCCGAGCTTCTGGAAAAAAGCATGGAAGTTGAAGCTGATGCTATTTTAATATCACAGGTTGTAACTCAGCGAGATATCCATTTGAGAAACCTCACCAGAATGGTAGAATTAGTTGAAGCTTCCGGGATAAGAAATAGAGTTGTAATGGTAGCCGGCGGTCCCCGTATCGACAATTCCATTGCAGTTGAACTTGGTTATGATGCTTGTTTCGGTAGAGGAAGTTTCGCCGAGGATGTAGCAACCTTCATTATCGAAGAGTTGCATCGTCGGCAGCAGGAAGACTGAGCCCTAAGGGTTAAAAGTTGAGAAAACAATGGTTTTAGAAATTACACTTACATTTTTAGTCGGATTGATTCTTACTACCATATTGGTTTATAGATTCAGTTACCGTCGTTTGCAAATTCGTTTGCAGAACAATCAAAAAAAAGTAGACCAAATTTTGCAGGAAAGTAAGCAGGAAGCTTCGTCCATTCTTGACAAAGCCAGAGAAGAAGCTTCCAGAATTCAAATCGAAGCCAAAAAAGAAGTCGAACATGAAAATATGCTCCAGGAGGAAGAACTGCACAATTATGAGTTGCAGGTAGAAGGAGAAGCTCAACGTCTTGAACTTATAAACAAAGAATATGACAATGGTTTCAACGATGTTAATCGGCGTTATCAGTTTTTGCAAAAACTGAGATATAAAATTAAATCAAACAAAAAGAAAGCAAAATATTCTCGCCGGGAAATGGTTAGAAAGCTCCAGGAAATAGCTGGAGTAAGCAGAAAAGATCTGGTTGACAAGATCAAGAATGAACTTGTTGAAAAATCTCGCAATCAAAACAAGGCTGTATTGAGAGATACTTCCGAAATTTCTGAATCTGAATTTGTCCCCTTTGCTAAAAGAATCATCGGTATTTCCATAGGCAGGATAAGTCGCAAGATCAAAGTCAACAGACCCCCTGTCTTTGCAGAACTTTCCAACAAAGAATATGAAAGACTCCTTGAAATCAGCAACAATGACATTAGACAACTTGAAGAAATTCTTGATATTAAACTGATGCCAGTTATCGAGAAAAAGAGTGTAACCATCAAGTTCGATACCCTGGATGCGGTAAATCGTGAAATATGTCGCCGCGTTCTGGAAAAACTCCCGCCAAAAATCAAGTCCCTCCAGGAAATCAAGAAATTGACAGAAAAAAAGAGCAGGGACATGGACAACGAGCTACTCGGTTATGGCCGGAAAGCATTTAAAATTATCAATCTCAAACCCACCGGAAAAAAAGAACTGCTTCGCCATCTCGGCAGGTTGTATTTTAGAACCAGTTATACCCAGAATCAGTGGGTTCATTCCATCGAAGCAGCTCAACTGATAGGGCTTATAGCTCATGAGCTCGATCTTGATGTCCGTTTTGCCAAGCGGGCTGCTCTTTTGCATGATGTCGGCAAATCTCTTACCCATATAATCGATGGTTCCCATGCTCTCATCGGTGCCAAACTGGCTGAAGATTGCGGTGAAGATGAGTTGATTGTCAATGCCATTGCTTCCCATCATGGTGATAAAACAGTCAAATCTCTTTACTCTACGCTGGTTATGGCTGTAGACGCTCTTTCCGGAGCCCGACCCGGAGCCCGAAAAGAGTTTTCCGACAGTTATTTCAGCCGTATCCAGGATCTGACTAAACTGGCCCGCGGTTTCAAAGGGGTAAAAGATGTCTCCGCAGTTCAGGCAGGTCGCGAACTTCGGATAGAATTGGACAACAAAAAGGTAAAAGACAAAGATATGACAGAGCTGGCCCACAAGATATCCGAAAAAATTTCAGACGACATTATTTTTCCAGGTCAAATCAAAGTAACCCTGATCCGTAAATTTAAATCAGTGGAAATAGCCAAATGAAACAACCAGATCTCAAGGGTATTCTCCTTAGAAACAACAAAGAAGGCGTTCTTTTTTTTATAGGTATATTTTCTTTGGCTTACCTTCTTGTTTATCTAGTCAAATTCTTTGGTTTTCTGGTAGGAATCAAAACAACTGTCAGTTTATTTTTGCGAGACAGGAAAATAATCTTCAAATTAAAGCGAATCTGCCTCGGAGTTCCCTTTCAGGAAAAGAAACTGACTATTCCCCTGAATAGAATTACCGCTTTTTCAGAAGGAAAAGAGGGTGATACCGCCCTTGTTTATCTGGGGCTTGTTTTTATGTTCTATCTTTTTATGCTTGGAATGATGCAGATATTTAGAGGAATTTACGGTGGCGAACTTGCCCCTGTATTCTGGGGATTTTTATTGATTCCTTTAGCTTTTCTGGTGGATTTTATCTGTAATTTGCTGAATTATCTGCTTCGGGAAAAAAGGGGCAAGATCTCTCAATTGGAATTACAAAACGGTAAAACAATTAAAATATCCAGATCATCCACCGGTATCGGCTCTTTACTTCAAGAATTCAAAGATCTTTAAAACCTGAATTAAGTTTTGACTAAGGTGGGAATTATCAAAGTCAGACTGTAGTTGATATTTGCGGAAAGCTGCAAACTTTGCAAAAAGCAGAGAAATCATGGTTTAGTGTGGGAATTAAGGATGATTTTCAGTTGCAAAATTGCCCGGTCGCTCATTCTGGTGACTTCAATGCGAAAGTGGTGTTCTTTGAGGTAGATGGAATCACCCACCGAAGGCAAGTGTTTGAGATAGTGCAGCATAAGCCCGGCAACAGTTTCATATTCAGGATTCTCTTCTATTTCAATTCCCAGTTCTTCATTTATCTGATTGATAGTAACCCGGCCGTTCATGAGATAGGAATATTCATCAATTTTCTTGATAACTGCATCAGGTTTGTCAAATTCATCTTCAATTTCACCGACGATTTCCTCAAGCACATCTTCAATGGTTGCTATGCCTTCAGCACCGCCATATTCATTAACAATTATGGCAATTCCTTTTCGAGCCTGTTGCAGATCTACCAGTAACCTGAAGGCCTTTTGAAATTCAGGTACAAAAATAGGTGGCTGCATGATTTTGTCTGCGGTGATTGATTTGTCTCGCGCATTGAGAATATCAAAACCATGAACAAACCCAACCACGTTATCGATGCGGTCTTTATAGACGGGGATGCGGGTGAAACCGTTTTGTTTGACCATCTCAGCCAGTTTGGAAATGGGAGTATGATTCGGAGCCGAAAGCACTTCGCTGTATGGCAGCATGACTTCTTCCACGGTAGTATCACGCAGATTAAGTATGTTCTGGATGATATCGCGTTCTCCTTCTTTGATGTAGTCCATTTCCAGTGAGGGAATTTCTTCTTCATTGTCATACCCGGATTTTTCATAATCTTCGAGGAGAAATTGAAGATCTTCCCGGGAAAGAGCATTG
>JAWLEA010000258.1:0-2597 GCA_041686345.1 Polyangia bacterium
TATATGGGAATTTTATAATACAAAAACGAACAAATGGTATGAATGCCATGACCAGGCCATTCCTTGGACAGACGGACGGTTGGTCCGACTGGAAATTGCTTATGATATCACAGAACAAAAAAAGATGAAAAATCATCTTGAAGATCTGGTTGAAGAACGAACAGCTGAATTGGAGAATACGAACACCGCTTTACAAGTATTACTAAATAAACGACTGAAGGATCAAGAAAATATTGAAGGTAAAATTCTTGCCAACTATCAATCTTTGATAGAGCCTCTTTTAAATAGATTGAAAAAAAGCATAGCCAATAAAAATCAACACAATTTATTGGAGATACTTGAATCAAATCTTGCAAGCATACTCTCGCCATTTTCTCAAAAACTCACTGATCCAATGATTCAATTAACCCCGAAAGAACTTCAAATTGCCTCTTTTATCAAACAAGATTATTCAAACAAAGAAATTGCAGAAACCTTCAATTGTTCAGTCCGAACCATAGACACCCACAGAAACAATATTCGCAAAAAACTGGGCATTAAAAACAAAAAGCTTAACCTGAAAACATATTTGATGACTTTACAGTAAAATTTAAAAAACTTATTTTATCTAAGCATTAAATGATGTTTTTTTCAGTAAATAAAGTTGTTGTTTTTGCAGTGACCCAAAGGGTATATATATCCGCAAAGTTCATTTAATTTGGGATATAATATGAAATCCATTGAAGCCTGCAAAATCCTTGTCATTGATGATGAAACAGCAATCTTGAGAATGCTGGCCATGGCATTGTCCAAAAAAGGCTACCAGGTTGATACAGCGGAAAGCGGTAAAGAAGGTATAAATAAACTGCAATCCAATGATTACGGTCTGGTTATAACCGATATGGTGATGGACAAGATAACTGGCGAAGATGTGCTGGAAAATGTCAGGAGTCTAAAGGGGGACGATATCCCAGTCATAGCCATGTCCGGCACCCCCTGGCTGATGGATGAGCACCAGTTTGATGCAGTCCTTCCCAAACCCTATTCATTGAAACTGCTTTTTGAGATTATGGAAAATATGATATCTCCCACAGGTGTTTAAATATTAGCCCACGAAACTTGCCTTTTTTCAAGCGGAAACACAAATGCATGAAACGGTCATTATGCTATCATTATGCTATCACCTTCCAAACGAGTTTTATCTGCTGAATATCTATCCCCTGTGGCAGGATTGATGTTACCTCAACGAATAATAAATCAGGAGCATTGATTACCCCAAAAAACTTTCATCCATTGATCGTGAGTTCAACCATCATTATCCATATCAGAACTTTTTAAAGGGTCTTTTTATAAAGGATACCTTGATAATTGGAAACTTTTTCTAATTAAAGCGTTGAGGCATGATGATTTAATTAGCCCTTGACAAAGTTTACATATTTGTATACTTTGTGTTTATGAAATCGATATCATTTTACAAAACTGTTTCAGGTAAATGCCCTGTTGAAGACCATTTAAATTCTCTCTCTGATCAACAAGTCACAAAAATCACCTGGGTTTTAAAGCTGATACGAGAAACTGATAATGTTTCGACCAAGTATTTCAAAAAGCTGGGCAATACAAATGATATCTGGGAAATACGAGTAAGGGTTGGGAATAATGCCTTTCGTCTACTTGGCTTTTTTTGTGATAGCCAGTTGATCATCTTGACCAATTTTTTTCAAAAGAAGACGCAAAAAACTCCCAGTAAGGAAATAAAGTTGGCCGAACAGAGAATGAAAGATTATTTAAGCCGGAGGTAATTTATGGATGATCTTGATAAATACATTGAAAAAAGAAAAAAGCAGAGCCCCAAATTTGCTCAAAACTATGAAGAAGGATATGAGCAGTTTAAAATTGGGGTGTTGTTAAAGCAAGCCCGGCTTGATGCTGGTCTTACTCAGGAAGCGGTAGCTAATAAGCTCAAAACTGGTAAATCTGCAATATCAAGAATTGAAAATCATGCTGAAGATATCCGACTTTCAACCCTTGTAAACTACGCACAAGCTCTCGGAAAAAGCCTGAAATTGGAAGTAGCTTAATCAACGTTAAAAGGAAAATTTTCGCTGCAGTGGGTCCGATTAGGGCTATTAGCCTTATTTTCCTCGGGTAAATCCCTTCAGAACCCCTGAGCTCAACTGTTACCAATTTTTCCTGCTCAAGTATGATTATCCACTTCATAAATATTTGCAGCCCATAAAAATTGTGAATACCATTGCAACTCTTTATTTTGGAACCTGTTTACCGGAAAGAGCTTTGGATCAGCGTGCAGGAGCATTGGCAATCCCTCTATTGTCACTGATGAAGACAGCGATACCAAGCCCGGTGAGCGACCCGCTCTTCGAACTGATTTCTGAAATCCAGGAAGAATATGGCATGGTTCCCCCAGCCAGTTGGCTTCCAGATTTATTCTACACTTTTTTTAAAAAAATTATTTTCTGTATCCGAAGTGTAACCTTTACCCGATTATTGTAAAATCAAGCTCAATAGCCGGCATCAAATCAAATAATCCAGCTGTTGTAAACTGATCAAATGCATTTAAACGGCCGTATCTGAATAGTGCCAAATGCTGATATCCTGGC
>JAWLEA010000259.1:0-2595 GCA_041686345.1 Polyangia bacterium
CGTATTTTTTATGGAACTGTTCAATCAGGTATTTTAGGGAATGGTGGTGTAAAATATAAAACAGGTCGATAAAATCCTTCTTTGTTCCACGGGAAACAATTGCTGCAAGTTTCATGCAGGCAATGTCCAGGTGATCTGAAACTTTTATATTCCCTTCATTTATGGTGTTATTGAGCATTTTGTATTTATATCCCAAAAAACTCAATTGAACACCATTAACTATTGTATGAAGCGTGTTTTTCTCCTCTGATAATATTTCTGTATTTCCTATATGTTTTAGATGGTGTAAAACCTGAACGTTTGTGAAATCTTTAGCGGAAAAAAAGTCAAAATCAACAGATTCTCTGTGTTTATATTGAAGAGCCAGAGCTGTTCCTCCTGCCAGATAAAATTCACGAATCCATTCGTTTTCTTTGAGGAAGGAAAAGATTCGTTGTTGTTCTTCGGGAAGAATCGTTATATCAATTTTCCTTTGCATATATTGTTTTCCAGTAATTTAGTGTTCTTTTGTCAAGTCTCCGGCTTTCTGTAGCAATTTTTTTGAAATAAGCTTCGGATACAGATCTTTTTATCCACTCAATATCACTCAACGTACCGTAATTTAATATCCTTTCAATGATAAACTTTGGATATTTGTCTACAGAAAGTTCGTTAAAATCACAGTCCCAGAAGTACTTTCTGAATGATTGTGGCAGTTTATTTTTTTGTTGATTGGTCAATTTGTTTCGGGTTACGGGTTGTTAACCTATGGTTCTATTTTTGAATTGTTGCTTTTTGCCTTTGGTTTTTAGCTTTTGGCTTTTGGCCGGGATATTCTTAGCTGGCGCAAGCGTCCGCTTGTGCCTTCAAGGGTTTAGAAGTTTAGCTGTTTATTTGTTTAGAAGAAGATGAAAGCTATACATCAAAAACGGTCACTGTTACTATTTCGCCCTGCCGACAGCTTTCTACAGTCACCTCCTCGCTTCATTATAACCGGATACAGCTCCGCCCCGTCAGTCACATTTCGTAAATGCCTGAAAAGAGTAGAAGCCGCTAAGAAAATGGCGTTTAAACCATTTGTCCCACCTTTTTCAAATACGATGGGTTTATATTAACCAGTAAATTTTGCTGGATAGCTTCAATTCGGATAAGCACCTTGTATTTATTGAGGTGCTCGACCATTTCACCTTTTAGTCCTTTCAGGTCACCTTGAGTTATTTCTACATTCGTTCCGAGCTCAAAATTTTCAGAAGTAACCTCATATACTTCCTTGCTGTTCAGTATGTCTTTCAGTGCCTGAATCTGTTTGTCCCGGATCGGGGCAGGCTCTCCTTCGAATTTAACAACAGTTAATACTCCCGGTGTACGGTATGCTTTTTCGAGTTCTGATTTGTCAACACGCACGAAAATGTAAGATCGTATCAATGGTTCGTATGTCCATTTTTTCCTGTCACTCCATTGTTTCAGCCTTTTTTCCAGTGGAAGATAGACTTCAATATGTTTAGCACAGAGCTCCTTTTCCACTCTTTTCTCAAATCTTGGTTTAGTGTATAAAGCATACCAACGCTTATTTCCTGTTCCCTTCAAAGTATTCAAGGTTTTTTTGGTTTTTCTTCCGGCGAAATACAAAATTAATAAATATTCTGATTTTGCAATATGAAGAGCAACCTATTATAGTTCACTATTTATAACGAATGGTTTTAATAAAAAGTTTGACAAAATAATTGTTTTATTGTCAGATTGTTTTATTGTTAAATTGTCGTTACTGGAGAGTCTTCGCTAAGCAGAATTTGCAATTCCGCTTAATCATCACATATCCGAGCTTTTAGCTGGCGCAAGGTCCGCTTTTGCCTTACACGGAAAATAAAGCAATAGAACAATAAACTTTTATGATATATTTAGATTCAATTTATTAATTTTGGTCATTCATTTAAGTTGCCGTGCTATGCGAAGAACAAAAAAAATATTTAGATTTCTGCTTTTTCCTTTCAGTGTATTATATGGAATAGTGGTTTATATTCGCAACCGACTTTACGATTATAGTATTTTTTCTTCAAAATCATTTCGTTTGCCGATTATTTCAGTAGGAAATATAACCGTTGGCGGAACCGGTAAAACGCCTCATATTGAATATCTGATAGAACTTTTAAAGGATGAATTCAGTGTTGCCACATTGAGCAGGGGTTATAAAAGAAAAAGCAAAGGGTTTCAGTACGTCACAACAGATTCAAGCAGTCGTATGGTGGGTGATGAGCCATTACAGGTCAAAGCCAAATATCCTGATGTTACAGTTGCCGTTGATGCCAACAGGGTGAGAGGAATAAAAAAGTTCCAAAAGACATTGGAGAACCTTGATGTTGTAATGCTTGATGATGCCTATCAGCACAGGAAAGTGAATGCAAATTTTTCAATTTTGCTGATCAATTATAACCGACCGATATACAAAGATTTCATGTTGCCAACAGGTAACCTGAGAGAGCAGGCACTGGAGAAGAAGCGGGCGAATGTCATTATTGTCACTAAAGCCCCGCATGACCTTCAGCCAATACAGCGAAGGCTTATGCTTAGTAAAATTAAACCCTTTCCATATCAAAAAGTTTTCTTCACCACTCTTGA
>JAWLEA010000113.1:0-11158 GCA_041686345.1 Polyangia bacterium
CCCGCAACAAAAAGTTTTATCAATCAAATAACCATTTATATGTACTTGCTCTGGAAGTTGCCCGTCAAAACCTGAAACAATCAGAACAAAATTTCAGTTCAACTGAAAAAACAAAAAAAGAAAAAGAAATCCAGATCAGACTGGACAACCTCAAATATATCCCTGAACTGATTGATGAAACAATTAAAACAACCCAACTGCCTATTGAAGATGCCGCCCGGGATATTTTTCTGGCACCTTCAATTCAAATCCTGGCCACAAAAATCAATTCTGTTGCCAAGGAAGGAAGCCTTAAAATCAGAGAAGTTGTTCTTAATCATACGGAAGGATTTGAAGGAGCTGAATTCAAACACGGGCCCAATACTATTTTAGGCAAAAATACAATTTATGGGGTAGAATTTATTGAACGCTTCATCAATAATTTTGCCGGCAAAATAACAGATTTGATCAAACACAATAAAAACAAAACCGAACCCCTTGGTATTATAAATCTTATCAATGCGTTAACAAGCAATATATTTGGCAAGAAAAACAGAATCAATCTTGGCGATGAGGAAAAAGAGATTTTTGACAAAATTATCAGCAATTATAATCCACTGAACAATAGTTCTTTCCCCTATCCCCTCATCTACATTACAGGTCCCGAAGAACGCGATACAGAACTGACCGTTTCACAGATCAACACTCATAAAATCAGGGGAGCCAATACCATAATTATCGCAGAAGAGAACAGCGATCTTCGTTCTGCTGCCGAAACTCCACCTGCCAATGCCCCTTACTACAAATCCCATTACCTTGCCCTGCCCCGCACCGGAGATACTCTCCTGACAATTTTCTCCTCCACAGTAGTTCTGCAGAAGCTTGCTCTTGAAATGAGCATCAACAAAATGAAATACCTTGATCAGATAGGAATTATTGATCATGGAGTTCACCCGGATGTACCCAAAAACGTCAGTAAATCAATTACTGTTGATTAAACATAATCCATCTTTTAAACAGGAAACCAAGTTGACAAAATCGCCTTCCCAAGCCAGAGATTGACTCATTTTTTTAATTTAAAACAAATTTTTTCGGAAACAAGAACAAACATTCCAAATAAAAAGGGATAAACAGCTACAGGACGAAGGGAATAAAAAGCGACAATTGTAAAAACCAGGCTTGAACCTGCTATTGAAGCAATGAGGATTTTCTGTCCAGGTTGGTGCTTGCCAAAAATCAGAAAGAGCAAAGGAGGTCCTGCAACTCCAGAAAATATATTATAGGCTGTAAACATTACTGGAATAATTCCTTGTCCTTTCCAAGCAGTAAAAACCGCCGCCAAGGCAAAAAATGGGATAATACAAATGGCCAGATCTTTTTTTCCACCCAACAAATCCACTATTGTGATCGAAGAAACTGTAAACAAAATCGTATCCAATGAAGATAAAAGAACAGAAATCAATGCCAAATTGATGAAAATTCCCCAAATTCCACTTTTGGCAATCATCAGAGTAATAATCTGATCACCTGATTTTTCCAGCCACAGAGCTCCACTTAATCCTATCAGAGCAAGTATGACCGCAAAAATCAAAACAAGAAAAGCTGCAATTAAAATTGCTTTTTTTCCAATAGCTGCATCAGGGGCTGCCAGTAAGCGGGAATGGATATCAGGACCGATTATGTAAGTAAGGATTACAGAACCAAACACCAAAGGAGAATAATCGGCTGTTATTGGTCTTAAAGTTGCTGGTGACTGTATTTTTCCACTGACAACCAGTAAAGAAAAACCAAGAAGCAACCCCATAGCGATGATGAAAAATTGAAAATAATCACTTTTGAAAACAGCTAATTGACCACCTCTCACCAAATACAGACTGATAACTGCGGCCAAAATAAGGAGAAGAAGTAAAGGTGAAATATTGAACCACGGTGTTAAAAGCAGAGCCAAGGCCTTGAATTGAGCTGCAGCAATTGCCGTCCAAGCAGGAATAATTACCAGTGCAAAGAGCTTCTGACTCCAGTTTCCATTGCTTTGTGGACAAAGTCCCAGTAAAGTAAAAGCTTTTTTTTCGGAAATACGGGGAAACAGGGCCCAAAGAATAAGAAGCCCGATAACACCTGAGATGAGCCATAAACTACCAGCAATTCCGTAAGTTGATCCCCAACTGATTGTTCCCATAACCCCACTTGCCCCCAAAATTGTAGCAGCAAGGGAAATTCCGATTACCGGAGCCGAAGCATGGGACTTGGCACGAAAATATTCATTATCATCTTTTGCTTTTCCAAATGCAAAAACCAGATGAAGAAAAAGGAATATAACGGCCAAAATTGGAAATAACATTCATTTTGCTCTGAAACTTTTCAACTATTTAGTTCTAACTGTTGTATTTTATGTGATCCATAAGGGCGTTCATTGATTGTTCTGAATTGCCTACACCTTCAAGATATTCAGCAAACTTAGGATTATTTTCCTTCAATTTTTTCAGAGCTGAAGCCTCCAGTTGTCGAATACGCTCCCGGGTAAGATTCAGAAATTCACCGATCTGGTCGAGAGTATGCCCTCCTCTTTCAGAAATATCAAGAGCACAGCTTTCGGTCATATCACAAACATTAGCTTTCCAATTCTGCACTATTGAACCATTGTTTTTGACATGCAAATAGAGATTATATTTGCATCGGACATAAGGACAAGGTCTGTAACCATATTTGCATTCCGCCCTGGTTTTTGGCATATCTTCGTGCATGTAATCATCTAAAAGTGCACTTTGTTTTTTTTCTTCTTTGGACAGAGTCTTGGCCAGAATTGTCTTAGGTCTTTCGCCTACTCTGGATTTGGTAATTCTGCGGGTTCTTCTCTTTTTCCTTTTGGACATAGTATCTCCCTTCTATAAGGTTGGCTTTGGCTGAGTTATTGTTTTATCTATCTTTTCTAGCTTTTTGATTAGTTCTTCAGCATTATTTTGAGCATCTCTGATATCGCTTTCAACTCTTGGTTTCAAACTGAGATCGAATTTTGGCTCATCGACTTCTCTGTTCATTTCCTGGAACAATTGTTCAAGTTCAGAGTTGATCCAGTTTATATCCTGTTTGAATTTCCGGGATGCTCTCACAATATCGTCGAGGGTAAGTCCCTCGTTCATCATCTTTTTTACTTCATTAATATTTTTCAAAACAGAAGCGGAATATATGCCACGAGAGCCTCTGTGTTTGCCCGAGCCTGCACTGACTCTGTGACTGCGCGGCAATAAACCAAGTTGTACATATTTGCGAAAGGTTGCCTGACTTAGTCGAACCCCCTCATCTCTGAATATTTTAACTACTTCTGCAGAGGTTATTCCTTGGGGATATTGTTTTATTAAATTATCAATTTTTTGATTTGATAGATGCTTAGCCATTGTTTTCGCACTTTATTTTGATGTGGTGTAATTACCGTATTTATATACTTTTTGTTATATTGTTTTCTGCTTCTACTGAGTATATTATATTCAATGTATTTTTCTTAGAATACACCTTTGTTATTTTTTTACAAGTTGTTGACGAGGCTTTTTAACCTATTACCCCCTGTTTTTAACCTTACAAATGTTACTTTTTTTGATTTTTATTTTTTATCTATGACACATTACTCTTGGCAATTTTTTTTTTGATTTTTATTTGATTTTCCATATTCGCGTTCCCTTTTTCAGTAATTATTCTCATGCATTTAGAGTATCAATATTTTTTTCTCTTTGTTTACAATAGCTTATAAGCTTACTATTTTTTCTCCATAAGAATAATTCAACTCCCCTCCCCCAAGATTTTTAGCAAACTGCAGAAATAAAAGGATTTGAAGGGTAAAGCTAAATAGTTCACATCCCAGAAGTGGGATTGTTGGCTGGTGAAGAAGTTTGCCTCAGATGCGCGGAGAAACTGCGCAGATATAGACAATACTATTTCAAGCAGTTACGACAAAGCTGATGAGGTAAAATTCCGTCGCCAGACGATGATATCCATTTTTGGGATGGGAACTAAATATGAGTTCAAAAGAAACCCTGTCAGAGATCTTATAATTTCGGGTTGAAAATTAGTTGTCATTTATGTTAAAAAGCTGTCACAGAATTCAAGTTTTCATTTTGCATGGGAGCATTGACTTGGAATATAATACCAACCTTAAATATTCATGCATTTTGAATATTGTATTTTTTGCAAGTAAATTGCCTCATTTATCGTTTCATGCTATTAAAGTCAGAAACCAACTATACCATTATTATTTTTCTGACAGGTTTTTATAATTTTTTTATTAAAATTATTCGAGATTTAATCTATAATACATATTCATTTTTACCTTGTGGATTTTCCCGGGTAATTCAGTTTATTCTTTTCTAACGGAGGTCACCAGTGACTAATTCTAATAACAACAATAAAAAGCCCCTTGAGTCTTTAATCCAGGAAGCCGGGAATTGGTTTGAAGACGAAGTTGCTGAAGAAAAAGACAGGCAAAAGGAAATCCTTGAATCTCAACGAAAGTTATTAAGTGAAGAGGCAATGACTCAACTCAGGGAAGAAATCTCTGAAGATCTGCAAGAAAAATTCCAGGAAGAGAAAAAAGAATTAAAAAAAGAACTGGAATCAGAACGAAAAAAAAGAAAATCAGCTGAAATTGCTGCTGAAAAGGCTGCTGCTCTCACTACTGATCTTGAAGCTGCCACCAGTGCTGCTAAAAATGTTGCGGATTCAGCCAAAAAGGCAGCAAGCAACGCTCCTTCAGCCACCAAGATTCTTGTTTTTTCACTTGCTTTCGGAATCATTTTTGGTGCTTCCGTTACCGCTCTTTATTTTATGATCTCCGATGATTCCTCTGATGACAAACTTTCCGTTCAGCCCCCTGCCTCCAAACCAACAATATCTTCGGGTAAAAAAGATGCTACTCCCAAAGCAGTCATGAAACCCAAACCGGCTAAAAAACCTGTTGAAACTAAAAGTGCAAAAAAAGATGACGATGCTGACAAAACCGACGATGCAGAAAAAAACAATGGTGCAAAAAAAGACGATTCGGTGGAAAAGGCTGATAAATCTCAAAAATCTGATGACAAAAAAGCCGGCTCCACAGCCAAGAAAACTGCTCCCGCCAAGAAAAATGTTAAAAAAGTATATAGAAAACCAATGAAAAAGAAAATACGCAGAAAACCAATGAAAAAGAAAACTCCAAAGAAACCAATGAAAAAGAAATCAATGAAAGTTTTCACCAATCCATTTTAATATTAATTTTGGTTTTACTTTTTTCTAATTTACATATAAGTTTCATTAATGTAATCCTAATTGGCAATAAGCGTTATGGAATTTTTTCCAGGTATCAGGAGATATATTGATATGAAATCAATCAAGTTACTAATCACAATTTTCACCTGCTTGACTTTGTTTTCTTCCCCCGCAGCCCATGCCCAAATGAATAGAAAACAACAAGCCCGAGCCCAATTTCAAAAAGGTATGGTATTTTTCAAATCGGGAAAATACCTTCAGGCGATAAGGGAAATGAAAGAAGCTTACAATCTCATTCCCAAACCGGTTGTACTTTATTTTATTGCAGAAGTATACAAAGAAGCCGGGCTAAAAGAAGAAGCCATCACCTATTACAAGAAATTCCTTGCCAATGCCAGGGTTAACGACAAAACTGGATTCCGCAAAAAAGCAAAAAAATCAATAAAGAATCTTGGAGGGGAACAAAAGGGTCCGGATCTGTCCAAATATACAGATATTGCCCCACCGCCAAAAAAAGAAGTTAAAAAAGATAAAGATGATGATGATAAAGAAAAAAAAGAAAAAAAGAAAATTAAAAAACGCAAATATAAAAAGGGCGAATTGATCCACACTCCTCTGGAAGAAGCTCAGCCTAATCATCCAGCCAAACTTGAAGCCGAATTACCTCCCAGTATAAAAAGAGCTTGGGTATATGTTTATTATCGTAAATTTGGTGAATCCAAATTCAAAAAAGCCAAAATGAAAGTCGATAAAAACGACATTTATTTTTATATTCTTCCCTGCAAGGCCATGACCGGTAATATTTTGCAATATTATATAGAAGCTGTTGGAGTAAACGGCAGAAGAATTGCAGGTGCAGCTACCAGTTCAAGTCCATTCATTGTTGATATCAACAAAGCCAACCCCCTGCAACCCGGTGGAAAACTCAGTTGCTCAGATGATACTGCTTCCGGTCCTGGAGAGGGTTCTGGTCCTGGAACCGATTTTGGTTCAAAAAGTACTACTTCCCGGCCTAAAAGTTTTTATTTTGCTATAGGAACTTCCGTGGCAACTGCAGCTCTGATTGGTGTATCTGTTGCAATGGGTTCGCTGGCCATGGTCCAAGGTCAAAACTTGGAAAATACTCAGATGTCGCGAAACCCTGCCAATACTGATGACCGAAATCCAGCAAGGAGATATTCCACTGGTATCATAGATTTTTCCGGCAGTATTGCAGATTATGAAAACAAAGGTAAAAGCTACGAAAACACCATGTTTCTCACCGGAGGAATTGCTGTTGTAACAGCTCTGGGAGCAACTTATTTCTGGCTCGACTACCTCAATATAATACCAAATAGTTATTCCCTTGATGCCAAAGTCTTTTCAGAAGGTGGCACCGTCAAGCAAGATTCCAAATCCTTCACCATTACACCTATCATTGGCAACAATACCTATGGCATCGGTGGTTCAATCAACTTTTAAACCAGAATCTCAGTTATAACGGAGTTTCTTATGAAAAAATATATTTCTTTTATCCTTATATCCCTTGGCCTTGCAGTATTTACCCAAAGCTGCTATTCGCCCGATTTAAACGAAGAACCTTTCGCCTGCGGTGGTGACCACGGCAATGGTGAATGTCCTGAAGGTTATGGTTGTTATGGTGGTCTTTGCCTTGAATCTGCCCCTTCTTGTTATGCAGACGATCAATTTTTCGGTGAAATTGGCGGCAGTTCTGATAAAGATTTTGAACCCAACAATACTCCTGATCAGGCATATATCATGACCTGCGGTGGAGTTCCCGAGCAGGACACCTCCTGCCCAAACAGATATGGTGGCGAATTCACCTACAAAAATCTCACCATTTGCGGTAAAGGAGATATCGACATTTACAAAGTCTATCTTGTCAATGGAGAAACTTTCAGTGTCACCATGAATATCGATCCTGGCAGTACATCCAACTACCTTTACATTATTCTTTTCAAGGAAACCATAGATGCTGACGGCAATAAAACTTGGAATACCAGCGATCCCGATGCTTATTCCTATTCCAGCCGAGAAGTAGATGAGCTCACTTATGAAGCCCAAAACAACGGTTGGCATTATTTAATGGTATACGGTGGTAAATTTTCCTATCTCAACCGATATACCCTTGAATGGTTTTTCGAATCGCCCAACCAAACTGAATAGAAATAATACCCGTCCCGCCTCTTTCAATATACTTCCCCCCTGCCCTATTTTTACCTTTTCATAATTGCTTGTATTTTTATCTAATCCTAGTACAATAAAGCGTCCTTTCAGAATTAACAGAAACAATTAATATTTTTGTTTCTGAACAATTTTATAAAGGTCTTGATCTGTAATAATCCTATTGGCCACATTTACAAGGAGTTAAACATGGATGACAGGCTTGGAGACATTCTGGTCAGAAAGAGTCTCATCAGTGAAGCCGAGTTGAATAAAGCTCGTTCAGAACAGAAAAAAACCGGAAAGAGACTTGGTTACACTCTATCTAAAATGGGAATGCTCGACGAAGAAAATCTTACCTCGTTCATTGCCAATCATTATGGAGTTCCTCCTATAGATCTCAATGAAGAAGATATAACTCCGGAAATAATCAAGCTTGTACCCGAAAATATTGCCAAACGTCTGCGAGTTATACCTGTTAAAAGAGCTGGTTCCTCGCTAATCGTTGCAATGGCTGATCCTTCAGATATCTACGCCATTGATGAACTTAAGTTCGTAACCGGATACAATATTGAGCCAATGGTTGCTTCCGATGCTGCTATCGAAGATTTTCTCGAAAAACACTACTCTGAAACCATCGAATTCGATGAAACAATGTTCGATTTTGATGATGAAGAAGTCGAATTTGACGACATGAGCGATGAGGGACAAAACATCCTCGATCTGGAAAAAGCATCTGAAGAAGCCCCGGTAATTAAACTTGTAAATTTTATTTTATTATCAGCCATCAAAAAAGGTGCATCAGATATTCACATCGAACCCTACGAAAAATTTCTCAGGGTTCGTTATCGCATAGATGGAGTTCTTCATGAAGAGATGAAACCTCCTCACAAAATGAAAAACGCCATAACTTCCAGAATTAAGATCATGAGTAACCTCGATATTGCTGAACGCCGCCTTCCTCAAGATGGTCGTATCAAATTAAAAGTCGGGAAATCCAAAGAAATTGATTTTCGTGTAAGTATCCTCCCCACCCTTTTCGGCGAAAAAATCGTCATGCGTATTCTTGATAAATCAAGCCTCCAATTGGATATGACCAAACTTGGCTTCGAACAGAAATATCTTGATATCTTCCAAAAAGCAATTCATCAGCCTTTTGGAATGATTCTGGTTACAGGACCTACCGGATCAGGTAAAACAACAACCCTGTACAGTGCGCTTACAGAACTTAATCAAATCGACAAAAATATTTCCACAGCTGAAGACCCGGTAGAATTTAATCTCCCCGGGATCAACCAGGTTCAAATCAAAGACGGTATCGGACTCGATTTTGCCGCTTCTTTGCGCTCTTTCCTGCGTCAGGATCCCGACATTGTCATGGTTGGTGAGATTCGTGATTTCGAAACTGCCGAAATTTCTGTTAAAGCAGCGCTTACAGGTCATCTCGTATTATCTACCCTGCATACAAATGACGCACCGGCAACCATCAACCGTCTCCTTAATATGGGTATTGAACCTTTTCTGGTAACAGCATCCGTAAACCTGGTTCTGGCTCAGAGATTGTGCCGAAAAATCTGTACCGAATGCAGAACCGAAGAACCCATTGAGCAGGAAGTCCTTGTCAAAATGGGTCTGGATCCCGAAAAAGCCAAAAAAATCGACCATGTCTACAAAGGTAAAGGTTGCAATTATTGCAACGATACAGGCTACAAGGGTCGAGTCGCTCTTTATGAAGTAATGTGGCTCTATGACGATATCAAAGAAATGATCATCCAGGGTGCTTCCTCTGCAGAATTAAAAATAGCTGCCATCAAAAATGGCATGAAAACCCTGAGAATGTCCGGGCTGACAAAAATTATCGATGGCATTACTACTGTGGCCGAAGTACAGAGAGTTACAGCCGGAGACTGATATTCTCAAGTGGAGAATTTTCATCATTTTTCATGGAATAATTCCTGCAAATAATGACCGTAGCAAACTTTTATCCTCCTGCTTTTCCTTTTCCCTTTTCCGCAATTACCCAAAAATCTGCAAGTTAAATAAAGAGATCTATACATTTTCAATAATTTTGCTTTTAAATTTTTTCAATATTTTTTACCACTATTGCCAAGTCATCTTCTTCGGAAATTCCAGCATGTATTTGCGAGAATAAACTTGGAAACAAAATGGAGTTTCTATGAAACCTTTAAACAAAGCTGAAAAATTTTCCCGACCTGAAGGTCCGTTAGTTCAAGTAATCATGGATGGTGTAGGTCTTGCTCCTCCGGTTCCGGGTAATGCAGTAGCTGCAGCCCACACCCCTAATCTTGATTTTTTCATGAATAATTTTCCCAACCTGGCTATCAACGCTCATGGAAAAGCAGTTGGATTGCCCACTAATAAAGATATGGGCAATTCTGAAGTAGGACATAACGCCTTGGCTTCAGGAAGAGTTTTCGCTCAAGGAGCAAAGCTTGTCAACAAAGCTCTAGAAAATGGCTCCCTGATAAACGGTTCAACTTTCCAAAAGATGGTTAAAAATTGCCTTGCCAATAATTCAACTTTTCATTTTATCGGCCTGCTTTCAGACGGTAATGTCCATAGCCACATTGATCATCTTTTTAAATTGATCAAAAGCGTCATTGCCAACAAAGTTAAAAAAATTCGAATCCACTGTCTTCTTGATGGCAGAGATGTTGCTGAAAAATCAGCCTTTAAATATGTGGATCAACTGGAAGAATTCCTGACTCAACAGGAAAAAACATCTGGAGTTGATGCCAAAATTGCTTCCGGGGGCGGCAGAATGATAGTAACTATGGATCGCTACGAAGCTAACTGGGATATTGTCAAAAAAGGCTGGGATGCTCACGTATCAGGTAAAGCCAGGCCCTTTAAAAATGCTCGGGAAGCAATTAAAACCATGTATAAAGAAGATCCTGATATTACAGATCAATTTCTTGATTCTTTCGTGGTAGTTGACAATAAAGGCAAACCTGTTGGAACCATTGACGATGGCGACAGCGTTGTTTTTTTCAATTTCAGGGGAGACAGAGCTATCGAAATATCAAAGGCTTTTGAACAAAAGGACTTTGATTATTTTGACAGAGAGAAATACCCAGACGTTATCTATGCCGGCATGATGGAATATGATGGCGATTTCAATATCCCCTCCAATTATCTAATCACACCTCCCAACATCACTGAAACCTTGTCAGAATATCTGGCTGAATTCCAGATCAAACAATTTGCCATAGCTGAAACTCAAAAATTCGGTCATGTAACTTATTTTTGGAATGGAAACCGCTCTGGAAAATTCAATGATAAACTCGAAGAATACTTGGAAATTCAATCAGATAAAGTCCCTTTTCAATTGAGACCGTGGATGAAATCAGCTCAAGTCACAGATAATTTGCTTGAAGTTATAAAATCAGAACAATATGATTATCTTCGAGTAAATTATGCCAATGGTGATATGGTAGGCCATACCGGTTTTTTTCACTCGGCTGTTATTGCTGTTGAAAGTGTGGATCTGGCTCTGGGCAGACTATGGAAAGTCATAAAACAAATGGATGGAATCCTGATTGTCACAGCCGATCATGGTAATTCTGACGAAATGTTTACTATGAAAAATGGCGAAATTGTAAAAGATGAAAATGGCAAAATCATTCCCCTTACTTCCCACTCCCTGGCCAAAGTACCTTATATTGTTTGTGATCCACAAAGGAGATATAAAATATCAAGTACAATAGAAAAACCTGGTCTGGCAAATAATGCACCCACCATCATGAATCTGCTTGGTTTC
>JAWLEA010000260.1:0-2573 GCA_041686345.1 Polyangia bacterium
GCAGCCGGTGCTCGGCTCTGAATCGTTCACCGTGTTTCCTGAAAATGTCACCGATGGTGGGGCTTGATTCAGTTTTGTCTGGAAGCTGTGTATGGGAATCGAGTATTTTCATCTTTCAAATAATTCTCCGTAAATTATCTTTTGAGCTTCCAGGATCGTCGGGCTTCAACAGCTTTTCAATTTAATCCTTATTGCCTGGGATTGGCTCGTCCGCCACTAGGCTTAACGCTAAAATCACCTGCAAAAGCCGCACAACAAACTTCCCAACCGAAAAATACCAGCGGCTTTTGTCAGGTGCATTTTTTGGTTATGTAATTTTATTCTTCACACATTTAGTGTAAACATATTCAGGATCAAGATCAACACCACAACTCCATTCGATTGTGTCAAATGATACCTTTACTTGTTTAAAGGTATTGTGATTGTTGATCCTCTTAAATATACCGAAATTCAATATTGGTTTGATATCGAGCTTCCCACTTTCACCATTATCAAAATCAATATGAAGAAGATAATCATCACATGGAACAACTTTTATTACGGCAGGATACATGAAATAACTCCTTACTGAAGAGGGTTTATTTTAAAAGGCTCCTCACCATTCATTGTTTTGTTATCCATCTGGAACATGAATAGAGCTCATTTATGTAAATTTTCCATTTTAGAAATATCCAACCGAGACAATAAAGAAATTCTGGCAAAAATCAAACAAAATAGTCCGTTAAAGCCAAGCCAGAAACTGTCCAGGAAACCACCAGGAATCCATCGTACATCTGCCTGGTCGAATAAGTCCCAGATTAGATGAGAACCTATGCCGACCCCAAAGCCCGCAATAATCAAAGTCAGGAATACCGATTTGACTCGTTTTGCAACAAATAAAATTAAAAAGAACAATAATCCACTGTGAAAGATTGGATTTCGATGTCCCCCAATTCCTATCAATGTAATGTCCAGATCTGGAAAAACTGTTCCGAAATAACATGGAATAAGTGAAATAAAAAACATAAATACTAATTTGACTTTCGAACTAATTGAGTTTGAAAAAGTGAATACAAACCCCATTAAAGTGAGAATTCCAACCAAGCTATGTGCTGCTCGATATGAACTTTTCTGATCAAAGAAATTCAAGACAAAAAAATTGATTGTAATTGCTATGGCTAAAAATAGTCCAAGTATCAGAAATGCCTTTTTCGATTTTTGAATAGCGTCTATAGTCATTGCATTCACTTTTAAAGGATAAAAAAAAACAAAAAAACGATTGAGCTGAGGGGCCGGGCGTTTTAACCTGAAACCTCAGATAAAAGCTTTCAGTTTCCTAAACCGCATACTTCCGAAAAAGTGCGCAGTACGCCCGGTCCCTCTCCAGCGATTGGTTATGTTTCAATTATTTAAATTTCTTTGCTTTAGGTATGTTACATTCGGGTCGTTTCCATCCTTGCGTTTTCTTATTCTTTTACCATTCAATTTATAATATTTACTACCCTGAAAGTCGGATAAAGCGTACACTACAACCGCTAAGAAATTACATAACCCCTTAAAATACAGTCCTTTTCTCATATTATTGAAACGTGTAAGCATTGTGCAAATACGCACACTACCAAAACTGAAAGAAAGAGCTTGATTTTTCAACAAAAAACCGAATTTATGAACTTTAAAGTGCACGCTTTATCCGATTTTCAGGGTAGCCTAATGTTTTCAAGTCTATCTGGCTTTAATCAGAATAAAAGATCGCAATCGTTCACGGCGTCCCCTGCAGCCCCATGTTATGCTAAATCGTGAGTTTCAAAGAAGTGCTTCCAGACCTTTCCGTTCCAGAATATCCAATAATTTTCTTGATGCTCCAGCGGGCTTTTTGTTTCCCTGTTCCCACTTCTGAACAGTTGATGGGCTAATATTGAAAACACTTGCAAGAGCAGCTTGACTCAATTTGAATCGTTTTCTAATAGAAATGATTTTTGCAGGGGTGTAATCCTTGATTTCAGGGAGACAGAGTTTTTGAATATTCTTCAGTGTAATATCATCTACCACCCCGCTTCTGTTTAAATCCTTGACTGTGCTTGTAATTGATTCTGCAATGGATTTTCTCATACTGCCACCTCGATAAAATCTCCGTTTTCAATTGCGACTTTGACTTCGCTTGCCGAAAGCTTGATTATGATTCGGGAGAACTCTTTCATGGCATGAAGTTCTTTGGGGGATAAATTTGCTTTCTCATTCTTAGCAAATCCGTGAATAAAGACCGCTCGATCATCCTTCTTGTAACATATGATTGTTCTCCCACTACCACTTTTACCTGTTCCCTCAAATCGAACTCTTTTTTTGTACAAGTATCCACCGAGATTTGCCTCAAATTGTCAGGCTTCCAATTCTGAAAGAGTGGTCTGAAGGTCTTCATCGGATATATTTTGCTTTGATATCCATTTTGAAAAGTGTTTTGTCATTAGTCGTTTCATATTTGATATCATAGCACTAAGTGATATGGGATACAATCAAAAAAAACTATTGATGGTGAGATTGCCGTAATTTGATGAAACTTAGAACAATCTGATTTCAAGGTAGTGATTATTACAAAA
>JAWLEA010000114.1:0-11024 GCA_041686345.1 Polyangia bacterium
TTTTTTAAAGCCGAAGAAGTGAAAAAAGGACTTTGTTTGGAAACAGGATTATGATGAAGAGAAGCTGATGCAAAAATAGCTGAAGCTCCTGTATCGTTTTTTTGATCTCTTTTTAATGATTTTTCCATTAAAGCTTGAGCTATATGAAAATTTGATTTTCTTCTTTCAATTTTCATCTGTTTATTGGCAATTTCCATTTTTTTCTTGGCTTTATCAGCTTTGATTCTGGCAGCAGCTTCTTGTTTTTTTGCTTCTTTTTCTCGCCGATAAGACCAAGTTGTGAAGATCAGGGAGATAATGATGATGATTGTGATAGCGCTGATTGTTCCCACAAGTGCTTTGTTGCGTTGTATAAAACGCTTGAGCAATTCCATCGAAGTGTAATCGTGGGCAGCTACTTTTTCTCCTGACATGTAAGATTCAATGTCGCTGGCAAGTTCACTGGCAGATTGATAGCGGTTATCAGGTTTTTTTTGCAGGGATTTTAGGGCAATTGCTTCCAGTTCAGTAGGAATTTCTTGATGAATTTCAGTTGGAGAAACAGGATCCTTCTCAACTACATTCATGAGAACAGTTTGAACCATTTTGCCCTGAAAAGGTGGTGTTCCGGTAAGGATTTGATAGAGGACGGCTCCAAGAGAATAGATGTCCGAGCGCTGGTCTATTTCGTCTATTTTGCCCAGAGCTTGTTCCGGGGGCATATAGGCCGGTGTTCCCAAAGTAGAACCCTGTCGTGTTTTTTCGGTGTTTTCGAGATTGAGAGTTTTAAGATCCCGGATTCCTTTGGCAATTTTCTTGTCCTGACTACTTTGTCCTTTGATTTTGGCAAGTCCCCAGTCCAGAACAACTGTTTCGCCAAATTCACCTATCATAATGTTTCCAGGTTTTATATCCCTGTGGATCACATCTTTATTATGGGCAAAAGCTATTGCCTGACAGAGATCCCGGAAATGTGGCAGCAGCAGTAATCTTGCTTGCAGGGAAGAAGCGTTATCAATGGCTGCTTTCAGAGTTTTTCCCCGAACCAATTTCATTGTGTAGTAAAAAGAGCCTGAATTTTTTCTTTTGCCGATTTCGTAGACAGGAACAATGGAGGGGTGTTCAAGTTGACCGGTAATTCTGGCTTCTCTGAGAAAACGGGTATTGGCATCAGCTGTAAGTTGGTTTTTTTTGCGTCTTCTTTTTCCAGAACTGGTTTTATTTGAATTATCTGTTGCTCTGATCAATTCTTTAAGAGCAATTTCTCTGCCAATGTGATTGTCGAAACCCAGCAGGACCCTGCCGATGCCTCCTTTGCCAATTTCGCCGCTGATCCGGTAGCGTCCGCTTTCTTCCTGGCTGACTCCAAGTCCTGATTCCTGCAGATTCAGGTTTTTGGGGGAAGCATCTGTTGATTTAGTCAAGGGAGGTTCATCAGATTCCAAGGTGGGCATTCGGGCCAGATCTATTTCTTGAGGAGCTGCCAGGGTTTCGGCTTGAGCAATTGGATCTTCCCCTGTAACAGGTGAAACTGCTGAGAACATTTGCAAGGTAGCCTGAAGATCGCCCTTATTGTTGTGGATAGATTGATTGACCAGGTTGTTCAGTTTCTGTTTTTTTTGCTCGGACAGGGTATTTTCGATTTCTTCCCATTTTCCAGATACGGTTCCATCTTTAAGACCAGCTTGGATTTTATCCAGTTGTTGATTGGAAATCATTCCGTTTTTATGGGCAAAATAGGCATAGAGCAACTGCTTTGACATTATTTCTCCGGGTAGTTCCGCAAACAGGAACGGGCAATAAACTGAGGCTGCACAAAGCTATATTAATTTATGGACTGCTTTGATGCAACAAATGTTTGGCAATTTACACAATTCCCCCTCTGTTTATGTAATGTTCAGATGATCAGGGTGCAGGGTTGAATCTAAACCTGTGTTTAAAAGAAATTTCCTTTTGCAGATTGGGAAAATTCCATTGTTCAGCCTTTTTGCAGATACATTTGGCGGTTTTTTTGTTTTCCAGAGGCTTATTAATTTTGCATGAACTAATTTTGCCGCCTGGTTTGAAGGTAAAAGTGATCTCAACAGTTTCGGAAACTCTTGCTTCTGCATTGCCCTGTTTATAGCATTGAAGACATTCTCCATTTTTCTTGTTCATAAACTGCCTGATCTGGTTAGGGTTGACCCCACTGAAAGTCGTTATTGAAGAGGAAAGAGCAACAGGTGATTTTTGATCTTCACCAAATAATCCTCTTTTGCTTCTTTTCAAAGCAGGGGGAGTTTTCTTCTTCTTCTCAACTTTTGGTGGCGTACTCCCGGTTTTTGTTTCGTCTGCAATTGCTTTTTTGCCAACTTCCAACTTATCGACTGGGGTGACGGTTTTTTCTTCTTTATCGGAAGTTGCTTCAGGTTTGGATACCTTGGATTTATCTTGGCTTTCCTCAACTTCAGATTCTGTTTGCTCCGGGCTTTTGCTTTTTTGCTTTTCTTCAGATTTTTTCTGACAGGAAAAAGCATAAAAAAACAAAAGAAAAATAGTTAGAAAAGGGATAATTTTTTGTTTCATCATTTAAATTTCCAAAAATAAGTTAAATCGTATTCTTTGGATTTGACTGGGAAATTCCATGTTTTGATTTTGTTGCAGGTACAATTACCTACTGATTCATTATTCAGGTGCTGGGTAATTTCACAGGAAGATGCTTTTCCTTCCGAGTTAATTTTAAGTTTAACTTTAAGAGGATCCCCTGAATTGGCATCTTCAGTTTTGTTTTCTTTATAGCAATTGTTGACATGCTTACGGTTCTTTTTCATAAAATTTCTTAGTTCATTGGGGTCGACTCCTTTAAATGAATTAACTGAAGTGACTTTGGAAGACATGCCTCCATCGCTTTTTCCACTGGGTTTACTTTTACCAATGTCTTTTGTTTCAGTTTCTCTTTGTATTTTCAAATTTGGCTTATTTTTGGTTTCTTTGCAGAATCCTTCTTCGGTAATCAGGTTTTCTTCAGGTTCACTTTTTGGTTCTTCCTGTTTGGTTCTTTTTCTATTGCGGGGTTCTTTGATCGGGGAGGTTGTCGGGGTTGCCCCAACGGTTTCAATTTTATTTCCATGACTTCTGTCGGGTGTGCTTTTAGAGGGAGAGGAGCAGGAGAAGAAGATAAAAAGTATTGAGAAAAGGGGAATGGTAAATAGTTTTATAGCCATGACTGACTCCTGAGTAATGCAACCAGATGAACCATCTAGTTCTGAAAAGGTTGTTTTATGCCTGTAGAAAATTGAACAATAATGCTCTGTTACTTCCATATTATTTTGGAGACGGGAACAAACCTATAATAGATTTTTCCAGAAAAATGTAAAGACAGATATTTTTCTGGAAAAATCAGGGGGAGGGGAAGAATTTAAAATCGGAAATGACAACTTGTGATTATGGAAAGAAGTAATCATCGTGCCAGGGGGTGTAGAGTTTGAGATCTGGTTCAATTTCGATTACTGCAAATTTTTCATTTTTATAATATTGTGAAGCTTTGACAATTGGGGAAGGCATAATCATGCCAATGGGTTTGCTGTTTGTTTTGGGAGTAGCAAAGAGGGGGAGGGGAGTTCTGGTTTTATAATCAAGGGATCCGGTGGCGGAAAAAGAACCGGAAGATTTGGATTCAGGTATTTGGGTACGGCAGTTGCAGGAGCCTTTTTCCTGACCTGTTGCCATTTCTTTGTCCATCCAGCCTCTGACCATGAATTTTGCATCTTTTGAGGGTTTGAAATATACTCTGGTTCTACCTTTTTTGCCACGAATCCGTTTTTTTACCAGAATAACCTGATCCTGATCGTTGCACATGGGCAATTGTAAAATGATGTCATCTGATGAGTTTTTTCCACTTCGTCTGCGTCCGTAGACAGAGAAGAGGGGAGCGTCGAGATTGAGTTGGCGACTTGGCAGTTTTTTTGAGAAAACAGCAGGATATTTAACATTCTTTTTCATTGTTTTCAGGAGAGCTGATTTTTTGACCCATACCTTCAAAAAGACCGGAGAGCATTTTTCATTAAGTTTGTGGCTGATTCTTACCCAATCCTTTTTGACTTTTTTTATCTGAACAATAATTGGTGAAGAAACAAAGCCGGCCAGAACTCCTTTTGGTTTATCATAAAGGTTGGTGCCTGCGCTGAGATTAATCTTAATTTGAAAGGTGTCGATATCGCCTCGAAGCCAATATTTGCCTCTTTCAATTCTGACAGGCATTACAACGCCATTGTCTGTTTCTTTGAGATTGCCAATTTGGTGTATTTGAAAAGGGGGATTGAAATTAATTCTCTCACCATTTTCAAGTTGAAGAGAAACAACTTTGCTTTTAGGTTGAATGCGACCAATACTTTTCTTTTTGGTTGGGGTAAGAGCCCACTCTGGAAGTGGCGGCGGATCACCCTTTTTCAAAAGAGCTTCTTCATCGGGATCAATACCTTCAGTAGTTTGTTGATCCTGATCTTTTTTTTCTTTATCGGGATTTTTGGGTGGATCCGGTTGACAGCTCAAAATTAGAGTAAATAAAAGAATAAACGTAAATAATATTTTAATTTTCATTGGTTATACCTCCTGTGATGTATAAAATTATATTAGTATAGTCTCAATTCATTCTCAACTTTTTTTATTCACTATTGCAAAAAAACTTTTTTTCAGGTTTTATGGTTCAATATTAAAAATATTCTTGTTAAAAGCATTCCTGTTATAGTTCGTTCCAACACATAATAACCATGATTAGAAAGGACGCAATATGGCTACTATCCATCCTTTTAAAGCTCTAAGACCTAATCCCGAAGTTGTTTCAGAGGTTGCTTCGCTGCCTTATGATGTCATGAATTCCCACGAAGCCAGAGAAATGGCAAAAAATAATCATCTCAGTTTTCTACATGTGGTGAGGCCTGAGATCAATCTCAGTGAGGGAGTTGATCTTTATTCAGAAGAAGTTTATCAGGCTGGGGCAAATGCCATGCGTAATCTGATAGCAAAAAAAGCCCTCATCCGGGAAAAAACACCTTCACTTTATGTGTATCAACAAGAATGGAAGGGGCATGTTCAGACAGGCCTGGTTGCAGGGACCAGTGCCCGAGAATACAATGAAAATAAAATTAAAAAACATGAATTCACCAGGGAAAAAAAAGAAAACGACAGGATCAGACATGTCAGAACTTTGAATGCCAATACTGGTCCAGTTTTTCTTGCTTATCGCTCCAGGCAGGAAGTTGATTCTCTTTTGATGAAGATTACCGAGGCAAAACCGATTTATGATTTTACCGGAGATGATGAAATTACTCATCGCCTCTGGGTTGTTTCTGATGAGCAGATGATCAATAAGTTGCAGCAGGCCTTTAAAGATGTGCCAGCTCTTTATGTGGCTGATGGACATCATCGCAGTGCTTCCGGTGCTAAAGTGGCAGGAATCAGAGCCGAAGCCAATCCCTGCCACACCGGAGAAGAAGAATACAATTATTTTCTTTCTGTTGTTTTTCCCCACAATCAATTGAAAATTCTTGATTACAACCGGGTTGTCAAAGATCTGGGATCCATGAATACAGATGCTTTTATTGCCAAGATCAAAGAAAAATTCAAAGTACGCAGCACCGATAATCCAAAACCGGATAAACCCAAAAAAATTGGTATGTATACCGGAGGGCGCTGGTATTATCTCGAACCCAAAAAAGGCACCTATTCTGAAACTGATCCTGTTGACTCCCTTGACGTTGCAATTTTACAAAATAATCTTCTTTCGGAAATACTTGGAATCGAGGATCCCCGCAAAGATGAGCGCATTGCCTTTGTTGGTGGAATCAGGGGTATAGAAGAGCTTGAGAATATGGTAGACAAAGGCTGGGCAGTTGCCTTTTCCATGTATCCGACATCCATGGAGGAACTTATGAAAATAGCCGATTCCGGCAAGACCATGCCTCCCAAATCAACCTGGTTTGAACCTAAATTGAGATCTGGTTTGATTATTCACTCCCTTGACTGAAAAGTTTTCATCATGAAATTTCAAAAATCCTGTATGAAAGCAGCAGTTGTCATGGGAGGGATATCTTTGGAACATGAGATATCAATGAAAAGTGGTGGTAATATCTCCCGAGCTGTTTTAGAGGGCAACCATCATGTTATCCCTCTGGTGATCACCAAGGATAATCTCTGGTCCATTCCCGACAAAGAAATTACTTGCGAGGAAGAACTGGAAGCTTTTTTCAAGCAATTGCCCAAGGGACATTCTCCTGAAAAGGCCGTACTCAATTTGAAATCTTTGGGAACAGAAGTTGTATTTACTGCCCTGCACGGACCTTTTGGTGAAGATGGAAGAATTCAAGGTTTTTTTGAAATCCTGGATTTGCCTCAGGTTGGCACCGGTGTTTATGGCAGTGCAGTTTCCGCCAATAAAATTGCCACCAAATTTTTTCTCAGGCAGAATCACCTGCCCACAGCAGATTATTATCTGGTTTCCGATTTGGAATATCCAGAAAATGTAATAGAAAATTTTGGTTTTCCCGTAGTACTCAAAGCACCTTCCCAAGGTTCCAGTTTCGGCTTGGAAATCATTGACAATTATCCGAAATTGCAGCAAAAGACAAAAGCTTTGCTGGAACTGGAAAATCCCCTCATGCTGGAAAGGTTTGTTAAGGGCAGGGAGTTGACCTGCGGAGTTTTGAAAATGGAGGATGGAAGTTACAAGCCACTTCCACCCACCGAGATTATTCCTCAGGTTTCCGATTATTTTGATTTTGAAGCAAAATACAAAATTGGAGGTTCACTGGAAATAACTCCTGCCCGAATCTCTTCTGAGATTACAAGCAAAGTTCAAAATCTGGCTCTGAAAGTTCACCGGATTTTTGGTATGGGGCATCTGTCCAGAACAGATTTTATTCTTGATGAAAAAGACAATCTGTTTATCCTCGAACTTAATTCCATGCCCGGTTTTACAGAAACTTCTCTGTTTCCTCAGGCGGCAGCCGAAATTGGAATTACTTTTGAAAAGCTGGTTGATCACCTGTTAAACTTGGCTATCAATCGAATTTGAATTATTTGAAAAGAAAAATGGTTGGGGGGGGAGACTATTCAGGTTTGCCGTCAATTTTGCCGTGGATGCGATAGTCTCTGAAAAATTGTCTCAGTTTTTTAAAGGCTTTTTTTGTGTTTTGCTTGGGATTGTTTCGCAAAAAGCGAACTCCAACTCTGGAGTTTCCACTGTTTTCACGCTGGTTCCAGACAACTTCACCTTTTAGTTTAACTGAACTTTGTAAATTGGGTAATAAAAACCTGACAAAGAGTTGAGAGTTGATGGGCGGGGACGTAGAGCCGGTTATTTGAGCTCCTCCCAATCCCAAATCCTTAATTTCGCAGGGATGCCAGAGACTGGGCTTTTCAAGGGACCAGGAGGCATTAATTTGAACCGGATGGCGACGGTGGGTTCTTTGGGAAATCCATTCATTGGGATCTGAAGACAATTTTTTCAGAAAATTGATCTTTTGTTTTTGTTTGGATTGGATTTGAGCAACAATAGTATTGGTATTGTTGTTAAGGCGGGTCATTTTTACGATTTTAACTCTGAAGTGTTCAATTTCAGCATAACTGTTAAAGAAGAATTCCAGGATACATTCTTCATCCTGATTGAAAACAGCTCTGGTATTGAAGGTATACTCCATCTTTTCAGGGTCATATGAAGTGAAAAAATCTTCGACTGTCTCTTTAATAATAAAATGTATTCTCATACTATCGTAAACATCCATGTTCATGTTTACTATTATAGTGAAAAATTCTACAAATAAAAGATTTATTTTAATAAAATCGGAAAATTATAATGATAGTGGCAAAAAAACAGAAAAATATAGAAGATTGAGATGCGGGCAGATTGTAATTACTTGTTATTAATGGGAATATGAAGCTGTCTAGAGGAGTTGAAAATAATTGTATTTATTTCCGGAAGTAGTTTTAGTTGTCAAAAACTCAAAAAAACAGGAAAACTTCAATTAGAGTGGAATGTTTTAAAAATGATCAGGGAAAATGCAGAAATAAATTTTTAATAAAATTGGAACCAAGGAGAAGGTATTCAAAGGCTGCCAGAGAAAGGAAGGGGCCGAAGGGCAGTGGTTTCAACTGCCAACCGTTGTTTTGTCCGGCCATGATATCGGCAAAATCTTCCTTGGTGGAGATGTTTTTGAAGGGCTTGGGATTAGGCCAGGTGAGTTTGAAAATGTAGGCAAGCAAAGCGAAAACAATACCTTGGGTACTGGCGGCAAAAATAATAAAAGGAAGGGAGAGTGGACCTGAGAAGGCCACCAGCGCTCCCAGCAACTTGGCATCTCCGAGTCCGAGTCCTTCCCTTTTTCTGATGATTTTATATGAAATTGAGGTAAGAAAGATGATCCCGTAACCCAGGAGAAACCCTGCCAGGGGTTGTGACCAGGATTTATTTTTGACAAGGGGCGGGGTCAAGATGGAAAAAAGAATAAAAGGGTAGACCAGTTTGTTTGGCAGAATAAAGGTTTCCCAATCAATAAATGAAAGTACAAAAAGAAAAAACAGAAAAATGAAATCAATAAGAAAAACAAGGTAAGCTTGAGATAAAAGGGGTTGAGACAGAATATCGGAATTAAGGTAGAGAATGAGACTTAAAATGCCAAGGAGTGATTCTGTCAGAGGGTATCTGGCTGAAAACCCGGTTCCACAATAACGGCATCTTGCCTTCAGAAAAATATAACTGAAAATTGGTATATTATCGAGTACTCCCAATTTATGACCACAGGAAAAACAATGAGAACCCGGCCAGATGATACTCTTGCCCAGGGGAAGTCGCAAAATCACAACATTGGCAAAACTGCCCCAGATTGCGCCCCAGATAAATGAAAGAATTATTCCAAGAGGAAAAGGAAGGTAAATTGGTGTGATAATCATTATTAGTTCAGGGATAAGACTTCGTATACTTGTACAGGCTTGGATTTGCCCTTGACTGAAACTTTTTCCAAAGCTCTCAATTTGAATTTGTTTTTGACATTGTTTTTGTTGCAGGTTTCTTCACCAATCAGAACTTGACCGGGTTTGGCAATTGAACAGAGGCGACTGGCAAGATTGACCGGATCACCTACAACGGTATATTGCAAAGTTTTGGAAGAGCCGAGTGCGCCACAGACTACTTCTCCTGTATTGATACCAATACCTATGGATATGGGTCTTTTGCCTTCAGCTTGTCTGGCGGTGTTGTAAACTTCGAGAGAGGCCATCATTTCGAGGGCACACTCCACTGCCTTTTCAGGTCCTTCAGGGAGATGAACCGGAGTGCCGAAGAGGGCCATAATTTCATCGCCTACAAATTTGTCGAGAGTGCCTTGATAATTAAAAATTACATCGACCATTACTTCAAAATAGGTGTTGAGCATATGAACGATATCTTTGGCCTCCATGTTTTCACTCATGGAGGTGAATCCCCTGATATCTGCAAAAATGACAGTTACTTCTTTTTGAACACCTTCCTGATCGAAGGTTAGTTGACCGTCGATAAGTTGATCTACAAGATTGGGAGAAAGGAGTTTTTCAAATTGTGCTCTGGTTTTGGTTTCATTCTCAATTTTTTTAATCAGGTTGGTATTGGAAATAGCTGTAGCTGCCTGAGTGGCAATACCGGATAGCAGATGCAGATCTTTTTTGCTGAATGCTCCTGTGGCCATAATGGAATCCAGATAGATTATTCCCAGCAATTGTTCATTGTAAAGCATGGGAACACTCATTGTGGAGCGGATTCCTTGCAGGATAATTGATTTGGCGGTGTTGAATCTCGAATCCATCGAGGCATCTGAACTGAGAACAGCTTCTTTCTTTTTGGCTACATTATTGAGAATAGTGGATGAAACGACAATGTCTCCTGATTCTTCGTCACCATCTTTTGTTTGAGATACAAGAGGTTTCATTTGACCTTTTGCATCGGGAAGAAAAATTATTCCCCGACTGCAATTGAATATTTCAAATATTTTGTTGAGAATTTTGGACAGGAGGGTGTGTAATTCGGGTTCCACTCCCAGAGCTGTTGCAACTTCATGTGATATTCTGAGTCGCTCATAATCCTGTCTGAGGACAGCATTGTCTTGGATTTCCGATTCGGGCAGAAAATCACCTGCTATATCAGCAGATATTGTCTGGTGAATTTCGCTGGCTACTGCATCTGTTGAAACATAAACATCCGGTTCTTTTTCAGAGGGCTCTTGTTCTTCAAATCTGAGGAGGGTCGAACCCATGGCAAATTCGTCACCATCTTTGAGGTAATGCTGGGTGATTCTTTGACCATTTATGTATGTACCATTTAAACTACCGAGATCCTTAAGGAGATATCTGCCATCTTTGAGTTTTATTATTTGAGAATGAACTTTAGATAGAATGCGATCAAGAATCTGGATAGTGTTTCTGGGCATTCTGCCGATTGTAGTATAATCTTTAAGTTCGTATTCAACAGGGGGATTCTGTGAAATTATCTTAAGTTTAGCCATCTGAGAACCTTAGAGTGTATCTGGTTGAACTAATCAGTAAACTAATTATGAATTACGATAAAATTCAAATTAAGTCTATTCTTTATGTGAATAAAAATCAATAACATCTTCGGATATTTTTATCTGAGGATCCCCTGTATGGTAAAGAAAATTTACGGCTTTTCAGAGATTATTTGCCTTGAAATTTGGAATAAGTAAAGGAATGGTGGAGTTGAGGGGATTCGAACCCCCACCCTCATGACTGCCAGTCATGCGCTCTCCCACTTGAGCTTCAACCCCGAGGGACTTACTATATAAGTTATTCACAAAGTTGTGTCAAGCAAAAATGGTGTAAAAAAAAACCAGATTGGTCTTTTTTTAGGTTAAATTGAGAGTCTGTTAATTGTGTTTTCAAATAGGAGCTATTTGGGTAAAATTTGCTTTGCAGTTTTCATGGTTTTTTATTTTTTTGTTGTTATCAGCTGTTATTTTATGAAAGATTTTGATATTAATTGTTGAGGTTCCTGTTTCACAATTTCAAAAATTTTCTCAAAACGG
>JAWLEA010000261.1:0-2548 GCA_041686345.1 Polyangia bacterium
TATTGTCGAGCAAATTGGTGTTATGAGTAGCAAAAATGAGCTGAGCATTTTGGGGGTTTGTGCGTGGATCATGAAACATTTGCACAATAGCTTGAGTAATTATAGGGTGAAATCTGGCATCTAATTCATCAACAAAAAGCACTTTTCCGTTAGCTAAAACATCAAGTAAAGGCCCTGAAAAAGAAAATGCTTTTTGAGTACCATCAGATTCGTTTTTGTCCAGGTCAAAGAGTACATCTCCAACATGCTCATTTTTATCATTATATTTTTTATGAGTCGTAAATACAGTAGTTCTGTCTCCCCCTTGATCTAAAATTAATTTCTGTAAAGGTTCCGGGAAATCTTTCGGTAAAGAATCCACTGTGACTGAAGTTCGTTTAACATTCAGGCCTGAAATTCCAAAATCAAATTCCCGGATAAAATTCAGAATTTTACTTTTTGTGTCTGGATGATCTATCTGCTTTTCCGTATAATGCCTGTAGCCAAAATCATTCAGTCCAGAAATTACACCACAATCCTTAAACCACTTGAGAATTTCCTGGGAAATTTTTCCGTTCCATTGAGCACAAACAGAAAGAAACAATGCGTTTGGTCTTGTTTTAGATTCAAGTCCTTTCCCTTCTGAAAAGGGTCCTTTAGGTGAAATTTCTTCTTTGGTTCTAAGAAACAGGTTTATTTCCCTATCTTTGGCACGATAAAGCCATTCTGAATGAATAGAGTTTTTATCAAGTTCAAAACCATATCGGTATCGGATACCATCTCTGACAAAAATTATCTCAAAATATGACGGTGCATTTTCTGTAGTTGTACTTAACTCATAGTTTTCTACTCTAATTTCTTCAGTTGCCTGAGTATCTTTCGAAGAACTAATTACAAAACCACGCATGAAAACAAGCGCTTTAATAAAGTTGCTTTTCCCGCTTGCGTTTGAACCATATATCGCTGCGGACTTCAACAAATTCATTGATTTTTTATAGATGAATGTGTTTGTTACATCCAACTCCTTATTTTTAGATGTCAAATTAGCTGCTACCATGCTAAACGTAACAATATCTTTAAATGATTTATAATTGCCAATACTAAATTCAATCAACATAACGACCACCTGTTTTTAATAGCTGTATTTGTGAAAATCTCACATATATTCACAGTATCAAAAGGAATATCTATTTGTAAACAAAAAAAATACCCAACCAGTCAGCAATTTATCCCCATGTCTGAAGCCAGGGGCTTTCTTGCTTAGGATTTGTAAACGGAGTTCTGATAAAAAATATTGAGATCCTGTGGGATATGTATATTATGGGAAAATATAGTATCCACATCTATTTTGTCTGTATAATGAAAAAGTTTGGATAGCCAGAAAATGCAGGAGGAGACTTTATTGATGTGGGAAAAATTAAAAGATTTACGAGAAGAATATCTTAATTTAGATATTCAAGGTTCTATTGATTTTGAAAGATTTGCGATGATCTCCATTGTTTATAATTCTACAAAGATAGAAGGGTGTACTCTGGATGAAGGGGACACAAAAATTTTAATAGAAAATGATTTAACAGCAAAAGGTAAGCCTCTGACGGATCATATGATGGTCAAGGATCATTTTGAGGCTTTCCTGCACATAAAAGAACAGTCTGCCCGGAAAAGGACGCTTTCCATTGATTATTTTAAAGAGGTGAATGCCCTTGTCAAAAAACGGACCGGCGGGATTGAAAAAACCATTTTGGGTGACTTTGATTCTTCGAAAGGGGATTTAAGGACAGCACCGGCATATACCGATACCCGGTATTTCAAAAATCATGAAAAAATTGAACCACTGCTTGAACAATTGTGTCAAAAAATCAATGATCAACTGGATTCCGTGTCTGGAAATGATTGTGTGGCACTGGCGGCAGACCTGCATTATAATTTGGTTAACATACACCCGTTTGCTGATGGAAATGGAAGAACTGCAAGGCTTTTTATGAATTACCTTCAGCTTTACCACAATGAGCCGTTGATCAAAATTTTCACAGAAGATCGACGAGATTACCTAAAAGCCTTTCAGCAAACCGATAATACAAAAGACATCAATCTTTTCAGAACATTTATTTGTGAACAGCAAATCAAATTTTTCAAACATGAGATTGCAAAATTTCATGACATGGAATCCGATTCCGGATTATCAATTTAACCGGACAAACTGCTACACGAAATCTTAGCGGAGCAGTTGACATTACCACAGGAGATGGAGAATGGAAAAGGCCAGCATGCAGATGAATGCATGTTTCTGACGGGCCCTGAGCCATTCAAAGCGGATAAGCCGGGTGCCGATCTGGCCGCCGATGATCACGCCGCTGCATGTGGCAAAGAGAACCGGGGAGCTTTCAGGCCAGCCGCGCAGCCCGATAAATACCGAGGCAAAGGTGAGAAACAGAAAAAAAAGAGCCGAACAGAACATGACAAAGAGCCCGGTTGCCACGGCGCGGCTGGTGGGTATTTTCAGGTGCAGTTCCATGTAGGGAATCAGCCAGTCACAATTGCCAATACTTAAAAGCCCTGTGAAAAAAGA
>JAWLEA010000262.1:0-2532 GCA_041686345.1 Polyangia bacterium
GCTTCATTGCCCTGTCTCTGCTGATATTAAATGCCCTGTTCTTGTTCTTTGGAATCTTACTCCTGCGCTCCAGGATCTCCAGGACCCGATCTGTCATCTTGACAACCCGAGGACGAGCTGTTTTCGTAATTGAAGCAGACAGATTAATGACAGCCTCTTTCAGATCGATATGACGACCATACTCCATCTTGAGAGCTTCTCCCAGGCGCATCCCAGTATCCAGCAAAACCAGAATCAGGTCTCGCATGGCATCACGGGTATACAGATTGATAGCCGTGTGGTGATTACAATGGGTGGCTTGGAGATGTTCTTTTTGTGCCGGGGAGAGATTGGGATTTTCAAGATCCCCGGAGATGTCACGGAAATATTCAAGAAGTGCTTGAATCTGCTCGGGGTTAAGCACCCTGGTATTATTTGGTTTTTGCAAACTCTTGGGTTTGCGTGGTATCTGCTGAATATGGCCGTAATCCTGGGCCTTCCTCAAAACTACAAATAGACAATTCATGTAATTATTGATGGTACTATTGGATTTCTTTTGGGATTTCATTTTGCCAATCAGGGTATCGATTGACATACTGTCCACTTCAGCCAGAGAGCACCCCATCTGTTCCAGAGCGATTTCCACCCGGCGTTTACAATTGACACCATCCACCTTATCCGACCATACAACCTTGTAGACAGTGTTGATGATTTTTTTGTCACTCGGACTGATTTTAAACGGTTGTTTCTGATTCCGGGTCTTGCCATCCCCTCGCTGTAGATCCATTTTTGTCCTCCTTAAAAATTCTTTGGCCTCTTTGATATTATCGGTCCCCGTATTTTCTTTGATGCGTTTCCCCTTGTACAGAAAATTTGTATGAAGTGTTCCACCTCTCCAAACAAGTCCATGCGGTAACTTTTGGTTCCTGGATGTTCCCTTTTGGCTTTCTCCCAGAACCTTTTGAGACTGAGCCGTATGATTTTGAACGTCAACCGCTTCTCTTTCACGTAGTTTCCGTCTTTCTTCTGCCCTAAGCTTCCTCAGAATTGCCTTGGCTTCTTTGATATTATCGGTCTTGGTACTTACCTGGATGCATTTTCCTTTTACCATAAACCGGACTTGAATGATGTCACCTCGCCACACGAGTCCCATCGGCAACTTTTTTTTCTTTTGAGATTTTTTGCTGTTATCCGGAGCTGAAAACTGAAACCCTGCTGCTAACGTCTTCAACAGTCTATCCCGGAACTGTTTTGTCTTTGGGGTAAGATCGACCATCCTGGATTTATCGGGACCTATATGGTCAGCAACAAGCCCATTTGTTTTCATCCATGGTAGATTCATTGACAACTGTGCAGGCGAGAGACCCAGGCTTTTTTCAATTTGATTCTGTTGTTGCTCTTCATGCATCATGACGGCCAGAAGAATTTCCAACTGCTGCACAGACTGTATTCCGAGTTTCTTCCTGATTTTATTGACGACATTCAGCATAATTTCGATATTCGTCTGGTTTTCAATATCCATGAGAAGATTCTCCATTTTAGGATCATCAGAATTTTATCCTCGAAAAAACCAATGCCGACGACCAAATCAACGATTCCAAGGATTGTTTAGCTGTTAGCTTTTACGACTTTCCACGATATAAGATTAATTTTTATACTTGTCAATTATTTTATAGTTAACAATTGTTGAGTTAACGACTTGAAACTAATGGAAATATTTTTATTTTACTTTCTATAGATTTACGGAAATATAAAGAAAAAACTTTGGAAACATCTATTATCACAAGGCCCACTTGCCAATTATTGTGTTAAAGTTGGCGAGAAATGGTTTTGATAGATGAAAAATTTCAATTCGCTTGCAATCTGAAAGAAATTCAATTAATAAAAAAAAGCAATAAATAATTTATATCCAATTGATTTGACCTTTTTGACGTTGAAATGAATTTTGGAGGCAGTTGAATGGGAGGTAAAGACGATTTCAAAAAGAGTATCAAACTTCTGTCAGCTTTTAAGATGATCCAAACAATCCGTACCACTCTTGGCATCAACAGCTTGCGACAACTGGAAGTTCTGTTAAGCGTCATGATTCAGGAAGGTCGATCTCAGGTAAAAATCGCCGAATCAGTGGATATGGAGGCTTCACAGGTAGCTCTCACGTTGAAGCGCTTAAGAGAAAAGGGACTTGTTGATGACTGTGTGGTCTTCGCAAGAACCAAGGCGATCGATCTGACCCCAAAGGCCCGGAGGTTCAAAGAAATAATTTGTAAGCAAAAGGTCCTGGGGGAAAAACGGATCACATGACGTGTATATGAGGTCTCACATTTTTGAATCATTTCGTCTCCAAAAATAATGGTTGACCGACGTACAATCTTTTGGTACATTTTTTTTCCAATAGTGATTATGGCAATTCCTTAGGTGACGGACCTTCAATGGTTCAAGCAGGTTCGGGGCATGGTCCCTGCGTCGCTACCAGATACTACAATGCCCCCGTTCTTCGGGGGTTTTGTGTTTCCGGGGGTCATCTAAAGGAATTTTGGTACAAAAAGTGGCCGC
>JAWLEA010000115.1:0-10910 GCA_041686345.1 Polyangia bacterium
AATTACCGAAGAAGGCCCTTTTGTTTTAAGTGCCTGAAACTTAGGAGTTTAAAGATGAAAGTTAGAGCATCTGTTAAAAAAATATGCGATAAATGCAAAATTATAAAAAGACGAGGTGTCGTGCGGGTTATTTGCGAAGATCCCAGACATAAACAGAGACAGAAATAAATAACCTGGTTTCATCTCAAAGGCAATTTTTTTGCAAACCAGTAGTATTTACAATTTGATTGTTCATATATTCAATTGTTTTGAGATGTTAACCACCTAAACTTTGCGGATTTTAGTCCGAAGGAGGATAGTGATGCCGCGTATTGCCGGTGTAGACCTTCCAAAAGATAAACGAATGGAAATTGCTTTGACCTATGTATATGGAATAGGCAGAAAAACAGCTCAAGATATTCTTGATGAAGCCGGAGTGCCGGAAGGTACTTCATCTGACAATGTATCAGAATCTCAGGTAAAAAGAATCAGAGACATAATTGATGATAAATATACAGTTGAAGGAGATCTGCGCAGAGAGATCAATATGAATATCAAAAGATTGATGGATCTCAGATGCTACAGGGGACTCAGACATATGAAACACCTTCCTGTAAGAGGTCAGCGTACTCACACCAACGCCAGAACCCGTAAAGGTCCAAAAAGACTGTCAGTAAGAGGTAAGAAATAATGGCAAGAGCAAAAAAAAGAAGAAAAAAAGGCAAGAAAAAGCTTAAAAAGAACATTTCGAGAGGAATGGCTTTCATAGTTTCAACTTTTAACAATACCATTGTTACTTTTACAGATTTGAACGGCAATGTGCTTTCCTGGTCCAGTGCAGGAATACGATTCAAAGGTTCCAGGAAATCGTCACCTTTTGCTGCCCAACTCACCGGAGAAGATGCGGCATACAAGGCAAAAGAACATGGAATACAATCAGTTGAAGTAAGTCTTAAAGGTCCCGGTGCAGGTCGTGATTCGGCATTGAGATCTATTTCAGCAGCCGGAATTAAAGTGACCAAAATCAAGGATGTCACTCCAATTCCTCACAATGGTTGTCGCGCAGCCAAAAGAAGAAGAGTGTAAGTTATTTCGGTGATAATTTGATAAATCACTTGGTTTGAGTTGAAAATCAGTGCAATTTGCAAGATTTCAAATTGATTTTCAAGTGAACTTGAAAGTGCTGCCAAGGAATTATCCAAACAGATATTTGGTTTCACTTGGATTAATTGTTAATCAATTATATTAATTGGTGTTTGAAACAAGGAATTAAAATGGATGAAAACAAAGAAATAAATGAGCCCGATATTATGGATGCTCAGGAAAACAAAGAACAAACAGAAGAAGTCAATATTTATGACTGGATTGCCAAGAATTGGAGGGATCTCATCAAACCAAAAACTATTCTGGTGGATGAAGATTCTCTCAGTGAAAAATATGGCAAATTTATCTGTGAACCATTGGAAAGAGGCTACGGTACAACTATTGGCAATACTTTGCGCCGGGTGCTGCTTTCATCATTGCAGGGTGCTGCAATTACTTCGGTTAAAGTGGAAGGTGCATTGCATGAATTCACCAATATTCCAAATGTTGTCGAGGATTTGACCGATATTATTCTTAATCTCAAAGGCGTACTTTTCAAAAAGAAAAATCCCAAGCCTGTTGTTTTGAATATAGATGTAAGAGGTCCTGGCAAAGTTACCGCCAGTGATATCCAACTTGTCAATGAAATGGAAATCATGAATCCGGAGCATCATATCTGTACTTTGACAGAAGATGCCCATTTTAAAATGCAGTTGGCTGTTCAAACCGGCAGAGGTTACGTGGGAGCTGAAGAACACAAGGATGAAACCCTTGGTGTTGGCAGTATTCCGATTGATGCTATCTATTCCCCCATTAAAAAAGTCAATTTTCAGGTCAGAAATGCCCGGGTTGGACAAAAAACCGATTTTGACAAATTAATTCTTGAAGTTTGGACAGATGGAACTGTAGATCCTCAAGATGCAGTTGCTTTTTCCGCTAAGATTTTCAAAGAATTGATGCAGATTTTTATCAACTTTGAAGAAGAAGAAGAACCTGTCGAAGATGATGAGGGTGAAGAAGAAGAAGAAGTTAATCAATACCTTTTCAAATCCGTAGATGAATTGGAATTGAGTGTGCGTTCAAGGAATTGTCTCCAGAATGCTAATATAAATTATATTGGTCAATTAGCCCAGAAAACCGAATCAGATATGCTTAAAACCAAGAACTTCGGTCGCAAATCTCTTAAAGAGATCAAAGAAATTCTGGCAGAGATGGGATTGACTTTAGGTATGCAAATTGATTGGTGGCCAATTGATCAGCCACCGCCAAAACAATATATGAAAAAGAAGAAAAAATAAGTCTGGATAAAACTCAATTGCAGTTAATCCGGAAGAACAGATATCCCGAGGTAAAAAAATGAGACATAAAAAATCAGGAAAGGTTTTTGGAAAATCACCTTCTCATCGTAAAGCAATGTACAGAAACATGACTTCTTCCCTCATTGAACACGGAAGAATCAAAACTACGGTTCAAAAAGCCAAAGAACTGAGAAGATATGCAGAAAAGGCTATAAGTTGGGGTACTTCCCTGGGAGAATTGATCAACAAGCCCAAAGATGCCCTCAGTACTGAAGAAAAAAGCAAAGTTGTCCATCATTACAGAATGGCTAAAAAGATTATTCCGGACAAGGATTTGCTTAATAAGTTATTTACTGAGATTGCTCCTCTCTATCTCGATCGTACCGGTGGTTATACCAGAGTGGTTAAAAGTATGAGAAGAAGAGGCGATAATGCTGAAATGGCAATTATTGAGCTTGTAGATTACGATTTTGACTTGGAAGATATGGCAGAAGATCTGGAAGAAGAAACAGAAGAATAAATCCAACTTTTGGTTGGCTTGATTACTCAGTTATCATTCTAAAAGCTTCGTCAATATTATTTTGGCGAAGCTTTTTTTTTGGTATTTGAAAACAAATTTTGGCTGAATAAAACATTTTCAACTGTTTAAGACTGTTTAAGGTTGTAGTTTCCACAACCTTAAATCTTAAATTATTAAAATATCTTGTGATGTTATGATTACAGGTTTTGTGCTGTTTTGGAGTGCTTGGTTCTTCTGTTGCCAAATACTGGTTATTTTTAAAAATGATGGTATATAATGTTTATCGCAGGTTCAGTTGTAAACTGCCTGGTTTTAACATAGATTACGCCAATTATTATCTAGTTTCCGTCCCAGAATGATTTTTTTGACTGGATAAGTAGTTTAACTCAGATAAGTATAATAGCTTTGCAGATATGGTAGATGCTATTTCAAAAAGTTATGACAAGCAATTGAGTAAAATGAACTGTTCAGTCATATATCTTCCTTTTGCTGATGGTGAACTATCTATTAAAGGAGTTGAATTATGAAAAGATTATTAATTATTTTATTTGTTGTAGCCGCTTTTGGTTTTGCTTCATGTCGAGACGATGACGATTCCAATACCAACAACAACAATACCAATAATACCAACAACACCAACAACACCAATAATCAGGATGGCGATACTATTGCCATGGTGCAGGATCCGAGTAATCCCAATTTCCTGAATGATGGAGATACAGTTAATCTTAAAAGTGTAGTGGTTACAGCCATAGATCGTTACGGCGATTATACCGGCTCTTTTTGGGTTTCAGAAAATGAAGCTGGTCCTTACAATGGAGTAGGTGTATATAACTTTGATACTTCTGCTCAATGGTGGACAGATCTGCAATTGGGTGATTTAATCAACGTCAGTGGAGAAAAAACAGAATTCAATTATAATGATGAATTTGATGATCCTGTGACCCAGATTACCCAGCCGGTTGTTAACAGACTTGGTACAGGTAATCCCATTGATCCTGTTACTATTCAGGCAAGCGATCTGCTTACTGTTGAAGATGGTGAAAAATGGGAAGGCGTACTGGTTACTCTTTCCAACGTGAGAATCAGTGAAGCCGGTGAAAGTGATGGCAGATATGAACTGTCTTTATATCAAAGTACCAAAGCTCAGGATGATCTGGCTGATCTCTCTTCTGTAAATCAAGGAGAATGTCTTTCCAAATTATCCGGAATAGTTACCTATTTCTTTGGCTATTATCTCATGCCCAGAAGCGCTGCTGATATCGAAGTAGCAGCCGACGACAGTGTTTGCCCAACAGTTGCCACCGAAATTTGCGACAACGGTATCGACGATGATGGTAACGGTTTTACCGATTGCGAAGATTTTGCCTGCATAGGCGATCCAGCCTGCCCTGCCAAAGTGGAAAATACAGATGAACTTTGTGCTGACGGCAATGACAATGATGAAGATGGTCTTGCCGATTGTGACGATCCTTCCTGTTACGGTCATCCCGATGTAACCATCTGTGTAGAAGAAGATTGCCAGGATGGAATCGACAATGACGGTGACGGTTATACCGATTGTGAAGATTTTGACTGTGCCGAAGAAGTAGCTTGTGAAGGTGAATTTGAAACCAATTGCACCGATGGAGTTGATGACGATGGTGATGGCTATGTCGATTGCGAAGATATGGATTGCAATGATGATCCAGCTTGTATTGAAACAAACTGTGACGATGGAGTCGACAACGACGGCGACGGCCATGCCGACTGCGAAGACTTTGATTGCCTTTACAGCGATGAAACCTGTCAGGTTGATCAAGAGGTTACCGATGAACAATGTTCTGACGGTGTTGATAATGACGGCAACGGCCATACCGATTGTGAAGATTTCTCCTGCCAGAGAAGCCCTCTGACCACTGTATGTGAAGGTAATGCAGTCACCTGCGCCGACGGCATCGACAACGATGGCAACGGCTTCGTTGATTGTGGCGATTTCTCTTGCAGATATTGCGATACCGAAAATCCAGATAACAACCGAGTTGTTTCAACTTGTCCTCCCTGTTCCGCCAATTGATTCGGAACAATTAACCTCTATACGCTTTTCCACAAATTTGAGGAGGGAAAGATAATCTTTCCCTCTCTTTTTTTCTGTTTTAATATTTTAACCAAATCCAATTCAAGGGGATAAAAGCAGACTATTACTTTTGTCTGGATAATGAACAGTTTTAATTGTGTGGATATTATCAAGACCCCTTTTTTCTAATTTAATTATTGATTTTCAAATTCAGAATTTATCGTAGAAGACTTGCTCTTCAAATATCTGTTTTGCAGTCAGTATTTCCATTAGGCCATCGATCATGGGAGGGGGACCACAAAGAAAGAAATGAATTTTATCTTTATCAACTTGGGAAAAATTGAAATCCTCGGCAAAAACCTGGTGGATAAAACCGGTTTTTCCCTTCCAATTCTCACTTTTTTCATCACTGAGAGCAAAAACTGAAGAAAAATTATCGAATTTACTTTCCAGTTCTTTGAAATGATCGAAATAAAAGAGATCTTTTCTGGTTCTGGCTCCAAAATAAAGACTGACAGGCAAAGAAAGCTTTTGCTCAAGTGCAGTATCAACTATGGATTTAAGAGGAGCCATACCCACGCCTCCTCCGATCAATACCAGGTGTTCCCAGGATTCGGGTTTAAATTGCCATTCTCCGTAAGGTCCGGTAAAGGTGATTGTTTTACCTTCTTCAATTTTGTGGAGCCAGGTAGAACCGAGCCCTCCGTCTACGAGTTTGACATTAAGAGTAAATAGACAATTTTCATTTTCGGCACAGGCAACAGAGTAGGCACGAAATTCATAGCCGTTGAGGGAGGTTTTGCAGGGAATTTTGATTTGGACGTATTGTCCGCATTGAAAACAAAAATCATCATCGTCAACCTTGAAAACAAGTTCCCGGATATCGCGAGTCAACATTTTTGCTGATACCAACTTGGCTTCATATTCTTTGGCATCAAGGTATTGTGCCGGTAGATCCAACTCGACGTCTTCCATCAGTTTGAGTTGACAAGCGAGCCTGGTTCCTTCTTTTTCTTCCTTTTTGTTGATAAATTCCTTTTCAATGGGCAGAATTCTGCCTCCTCCTGATTTAACTTTGACTTTGCAATAACCACAAGTACCCTGGCCCCCGCAGGCCGAAGGGATAAAAATATCTTCAGCGTAAAGAGCCGAAAGCAGATCTTCTCCTGCATTGACTTCGAAGGTTTTATCTTTGATGCTGACTTTGACAGGTTTTTGGGGGATAAACAGTTTGGTGCTGATAAAGATAATGACAAGCAGTATTTCGATTAAAAGGATAAAAAGGACAATACCTAGAATTATATTCATGTCGTTCTCGTTATAATCTAACTGGTTTAAAAATTTACCATGCCGTTGAAACCCATAAAAGCCATGGCCATGATTGCTGTGGTAATCATGGTGATGCCAATGCCTTCAAGGGGAGCCGGAATATTGGAATACCTGAGTTTTTTCCTGATTCCGGCCATGGTGAGAATAGCCAGGGTATAACCGGCTCCGGCTCCGAAGCCGTAAGTCAAAGCTTGAACAAAAGTGTATTCTCTGATGATCATGAAGAGGGATACTCCCAAAATTGCACAATTGACGGTTATCAGGGGTAAAAAGATTCCCATGGCATGATAAAGAGATGTTGAAAATTTTTCGATAGCCATCTCGACAATTTGCACAAAAGCAGCAATTACAGCTATGAAACTGATGAAAGTAAAAATCTCCAGATTGATTTCTTTGCCGACGCTGCCGAGCAACCAGGTGGTAGCTCCATCTTTGAGAAAATAGTTGTAGATTCCCCAATTGATGGCCGAGGTTATGGTGCTGACAAAGGTTACCGCCATGCCCATACCCAGGGATATCTCGATTTTTTTGGAAAGAGCCACAAAAGAGCACATTCCCAAAAAGTTGGCAAAAATAATATTGTTGGTGAAAATAGCTGCAAACAGAATGATGAGAGGATTGGAATAAACTTCCATTATTCAGCCTCCTTGGCGTGGTGAAGTTGAATTCCCCGCAGGATCCAGATTAAAATTCCCAGAAGTAAAAAAGCTCCGGGAGCAAGTAAAACAGCTCGGGCCGGCTCCATATCTGCCGGCATTACCTGATGACCGGCTATGGAACCGGCTCCCAACAACTCTCTGAAAAAGGAAATGGGCAGTAACAACATGGCATAACCCAATCCATTACCCAGACCGTCCACCAAAGAAGGCAGAACCCGGTTTCTCAGGGCGAAGGCTTCGGATCTTCCCAGAATAATGCAGTTGGTTATTATCAACCCCACATAGGGACCGAGAGTTTTGGACATCTGGTAATAATAAGCCTTGAGCAGTTGATCGAAAATAATAACGAAGGTGGCAATGATGATCATTTCGGTAATCAGTCTGATATTTCTGGGGATAAGGGTTTTAAGCAATGATACTGTGCCATTGGTGGCTATGGAAATTACAATAACCGCCAAAGACATTATTAATCCGTTTTTCAGATTGGTGGTAACTGCAAGGGCACTGCAGATACCGAGCATTTGATGGAAAATTGGATTTTCGTGCCAGATAGTCTGTTTCAGTAATCTTGTATAAAATCTCATTTGAGTTCTTTCCTGTCCTCAACGATCATTTTTAAAGTATCAGTAAGTAGTTGGTTGAATTTTTTTGAGGTTTGGGTAGCTCCCGTAATTCCGTCCACTTCATTTTCGTTTTTGGCCTGTCCATTTTTTCTAACTTGTAAAACTATTTTTGCTGAGTCTGGTTTTGAAGTGATCTTTTTATCACGGAATCTTTTATAAAAATTGGAGGTGGCTATTTCAGCTCCAAGACCGGGAGTTTCTTCCTGATAGGTGATAATCAGATCTTTTATTTTCCATTTTTGCGGTCCTGTGCTCAGATACCCTTTTACAGGTCCCCATAATCCTTTTCCTTGAAGGGGATAGATATAAGCAATTGTTTTATTTTGCCTGCTTCTTTGATAACGCCAGAAACCAGGTTTTAATTCGGTTTTGGAAAAAGTTTTACTGAAAATGCTTTCCAATTCCGAGTTGTTTATCTGGTCTGTATCTACTCCGGAAATAGTCAGAAGAGAACGCAATTTTTCAATTTTTTTGTTGGTTTTTATTTTAGGTGACAACCAGGTCTGCACTCCCATCAACAGGGATGCTGCAGTAAAGGTTAGAATAAAAACAAAAATAAAGGGATAGATGTTATTTTTTTTCCTTTTACTCATAAGCTTTCTCTTTTTTCATGCGAACAGCTCTTACGCCTTCATCCATAAGGGGAGCGAAAATATTCATAATCAAAATTGAAAACATGACTCCTTCAGGGAGAGGAGTGAATTTTCTGATCAAAATTATTGAAATACCCAAAAAAAATCCATAAATCCATTTGCCCGTGGATGTATCTGGACAGACTACAGGATCCGTGGCCATGAATAAAACTCCCAGCAGCAGACCTCCCGTAAAAATATGGAAAAAAGGTGAAGGATTTGATGAGGGAAAAAAGTAGTGTAAAATCCCGGTGAAAACCGTTACAGAAATTAAGGCAGCCAGAGGTACGCGGAAGTTAACAACTTTGGTGGCGATAAGATAAATCCCTCCCAGAATCAACAGAAAACTGGATATTTCACCTATGCATCCCGGTGAAGGACCTAAAATCAGAAAGCCGGGATCCAGATTCTCAACCAGATTTGAAGAATTCAGATTACTTAGAGGAGTTGCTGTAGTCAAAGCATCTGAAGCCTGCAGATAGAGTTTGTCAAAATAACCATTCGGAATAATGTATTCGGTAGGAGAAACAGCCGAAGGCCAAGAAAGAACCGCAAATATTCTGCCGGTTAAAGCCGGATTGAAAGGGTTTTGTCCTACTCCTCCAAATACTTCTTTTCCAAAGATTATTCCAAAAACAATTGCTATGGCAAAAATCCATAAAGGAGTATTGATTGGGAAAATCAGCACAAACAGCAAACCGGTTACTAGAAATCCTTCATTAATCGATTCTTGCTTGAACCAAGCGAAAAAGGATTCGACAACAGCACCGATGGCATAACTGAAAACAAGCATCCAGAGAACTTTGAGTCCATAATGATAGATGCTGAACAGCAATACCGGAAACAGGGCAATTACTACTGAGATGATGAACCGTTTGGAATTGTTGGCATCACGAATATGGGGAGCATTTTTTGTGGGATTGTCAGGATCAAATAATCCTGTATTCACAGCATCCAGCATGGGATGGAGAAGTGACAATTTTCCTTTTTTGGTTTTTTCAACTGATTTATCTAGTAAATTTCTGATTAATTTCATGGTTGTTCCAATTCCAGTTCAGGATAAGATCTTTGAAGGAACTATTTATCATCTTTGGCAATTTTTGAGAAAAAGTAATCTTTTTCAGAAGAAATCTTCTGGCTTAATTCAATTTTTGAAGGACATACATAGGTGCACAGTTTGCAGTTAAGACAGCGAGCTGCTCCCAAAGAAGCGGCTTCTTCATGAAGTTTGCTGGTTGCAAGTTTCCAGAGAATCTGAGGATCAAGTCCAGCCGGACAGATATCTACACAACTGTTGCAACTCAGGCAGAATCGTTTTTCTCCACGCAAGCCGGTGGAAACTTCTTTTTTAACTCCGGGCAGATAATAAGAAAGATAAAGGGGAGAAAATGAATCTCGTTTCAAGCCCGGACGCAGAAAATGAAGAAATTCTCGGTTCTGGCGTTGTTTAATCAGGGAAAAATTGCGATTTCCCGGGATTGTGGTTGCTAGTTCAAGTTTTTGTTTGGCGCCGTTGAGCAGTCCTCCCTGTAAGATTGTACTTTCATTTTCTATTTTGTGGTGGGAAAGAAGTTGAGAAAAAGGAAACCAGTAATCTGTACAATAATGGCCGTTCAAGCTTGTTTGAGATCCACCAACAGTGAAAAAAGTTTCGGGAAATTCATTGGAGTAATACAGATTGATAAGATTCCTGACGGTGAATATATCCATGGTCCAATATTTGTCAGGATTGGTTTTGTATCCATAGGGGTAATATTTTTCAGACAGAAGAATTCCTGGATCTGCAGCAGGATATTTTAGGGGAAGAACAAAGATATCAGCAAGATTATCATATGTTTGGTATTTATCCTGGTTGTCTTGGTTGACAATGAGAGTTATTTGGATTTTTACCCCGAATAAATCATGAAAAATTGCCGGAATGTTTTTAATATCTGGTGAATTTGCAAGAATTTCACAATCAGGATTGAATGGTTCGGGATGAAAAGTTTGAATAAAAATTCGTTCAGGTGGTTTTGAAGGATCTATGTGTTTGCCGGTAATTGTATTTAAGAGCTCCAGCCAGAGACCACTGTGAATCCATTTGTCATGAAATTGTTTTTCATTGGGATATTGTTGTTTGTTTCCAAGTTTGCTGAAGATGATTTGGTTATTAGCATAATCCAATTGTTCCACTCTGGTTTGATAAGGATGTGATAATTTTAAATTTTCATTTTTGTCAATTTGAGCAAAAGCTTGAAAGGGTTCTAGCAGTTCATCTCTTTTACAACTGGCAGTAAAATTAATTTCTTCAATGGAAAGTGGAACAGTTAACTTTTTGTTTGTATTAATTGTTTTAAGCGTTGCAGGAGGTTTGCCTTCAAAGTTGAAAGCTTTTCCTCCCTTAATTTTGATGTCTTTCATAATCTATCCAATTTTTTTGTTGCATAATTTGTTAATTGCCTTAATACTTATCTCTGCTTTTCAGTTGAGAGTAAGAATTTTGTTTATTGGTTCCCCAGGATTGAGGGTGAATTTAAACAATTTTGTTTCAAATTATTACTTTTTCTGTTAAGTAAAGTGTTATTCGTTTTCTTTGGATATCAATTTTGATAATCAATCAATTGTGCAAAAATTATCGATTGACTTCTTTTATAACATAACAGTTAGTATTATTATTCCAACTTTTTTATTAAATAAGATTTTAAAATAAAATTGTTGTTTAAAAAAAATAGTGATGTACTCTTGACAAAAA
>JAWLEA010000263.1:0-2530 GCA_041686345.1 Polyangia bacterium
TTTGTATTGAATTTTATGTTGCCATGGATTTCCTAACTCAACTCCATTTTCCTGGAATAGAGAAATCAAGGCTGTCATAAAATAAGTATCTTTCATGGATGTTTTGGAGGTTTTTAAATCAAGATAATTGATAACCAAAATATTTTCTGATTCCGGACTTACTTCCAATTCACCACTTGCTTCTACCTTTGTCCAATTCGTTTTGCTCTCCTTTAACTCAGGTTCATCTTCATTGTTTTCTGAAATAAAATATAAGGCGCTACCAACAGGATTAAGTGAAATATCAAAAATCATCTTGTTATTTTCTTTTCCTGATGTTACGAGGTTTACTTCTCCATTTTCAAGGTTCAATTTAACCACGCTTTTGCCCCTGGCAGAAACTGTAGCCTCAACATTTTCATTTTCATCCGAATTTACAAAATACAATAACTGACCATCCTGCATCATGCGGCGCTGGAAATACAATTCGCCTGATTTTGTTTTTTCAGCTATTGAAAAATTATCGGAAAATAACAGGGCTTTGCATTGAGCATCGTCAAGGGAATTTACCAGAAGCCATTGATCTTCATATTCTTGTTGTAATTTATTACATGCATCGGTTTCACTCCCGTTTAACCTCGAAATGTTGTTCCCGAACGATAAAACTTTTCCTCCTGAGGCAAGGAATTCTTTAAGCAGCCCGAAGGTTTCAGAGTCAATATTTTCCATGGTCTCTGGAATAACTACCAAATCGTATTTTCTTTTTCCAACAATCAGGTTCCCATTTTCTGCGCTTCCAATAGTTTTCAGCACATTTTCCGAACCAAGGTCATATTCCACATGACTTCTTTCCAACTGGTAAACAAAATCTTTAAATTTATATTGAATCTCCTTTATCTTCGGATGATTCTTAGTGCGTGAAAAATACATCCAGGCAGTTGTATTTGGTTGTAACACCAGTGTTGAGTTAATTTGTTCTCCTGCCGACATGGCCAGACTGATTCGTCCGATATAATCACCCATTTTCTTATAGCTATCCCACCATGGCTCATGATAAGAAAAAGTGGGTGGATAATCGAATTTACGAACGCCTTTAAGCGTATAATAAGAGAGGTGTTGATTTACAAAATTAACACCTAAAACACCCTGCCAATCAGCCAGTTGTTTATATTTTTTAAAATCCATATCCCAACCACCACCGCCATAAGTTTCGCTCAGTGTTCTGTTATAACCTGCCTGATTTGCAGCACTTCTTAATTCGCGAACCGCTCGTGCGTTTCCAAATTGTCCTCCCTGCCCTTCTTCTATTAATTCATTTCCCAACATATCGACACCCGGCATTTGATGCCAAATGTAAAATGCCGCTTCATCAAAGCCATGGGTTGGAGTTGGCCAGCCATGCTCCCAGTAATGACCGGTCCATATAAGATTGTTTTCTTCACAATATTCAAACCATGGTTTTGCCCAACGATCAATAAATAGTTCCAATAGCGTTTCATAAAAATCATGACGAACTTTTTTCCAATCGCCGGTTTCTTCTACCAACGAAGGAAGATTCATCTTTAAATCGTACCCCCAGCGTTGCTGAAAAATTTCCCATAAATCCGGAGTCCAACGAATTAGTGTCCCACTTGACATTGCTGATTCAAGGTTTGGTTCATCAGTAAAAATGCCCGGTAAGGTTTCTCCAAAATCGGCACTGTTTTTTTCATAACCTCTAACCATAGTAACATCAATGAATTTTTCAGTTACTCCCTTATGCAGCAAATCAACATAGGAAAATCCCCCATACCAATATGATTTTCCTGGATATGTTTTTTTGAAAATATAATAAGTTCCTTTCTCACCAAGTTCCTGGTTAATAGCTGATGAGATATCTGTAAAACCAGCATCTGTTTTTTTCAAAACTACCTCAATCGTATCAGACGGAACAATGTTTAATTCTTCCTGGATTTCCATTTTTAAACCAGTGCCATTCTGATAAGAATTCGGCATTTCAGCAGGCACATGTCCTCCTGCAAAACCAGATGGATACGAATTTTCGTCGTAAATCCAGACTTTCATCCCCAGCTCTTTACCTTTCTGAACCGTGTAATCGAACAGGCGAAACCAATCTTCAGAAAGGTATTCTGTAATCAAACCAGGCCGGGGATGTACAAAAACACCACCAATTCCTGCATTTTTAAATTCCTTCATTTGAAAAGCAATGCCTTCTTCAGTAATATCATCATTCCAGTCCCAAAGTGGTGCACTGCGATATTCTGAAGGCGGATCGGCAAAAATACTTTTAAGTTGAGAGTAGTTGTTAATGGAAGAAACGGGTTCTACTTCTTTTTCAGAGGAGCAACTCAGAAAAAACAGGAACATTGGAAATAAGATGGCAAATTTTTTCATTTTAGTTCAATGGTTTATTGTTGTTTTTTAAGCAAATACCTTGTGTTGATGAAAATATACTATTTTATGATTACAATTAAACAATTTGATAAGATTTTACTTACTTTTATCCACAAAATAACACTAATTATCAATGTATTTAAATACAGAAACTGAT
>JAWLEA010000264.1:0-2529 GCA_041686345.1 Polyangia bacterium
CGGTTTTTCGGCCCAGGTTGGTGGGATTTATAACAGTGAACTTGAAAAAGCAGAAACTTCTACAGCTTTTGCCGGGCACTTTGTAGGTGAATTTAACAAAATAAGTGTTCTTCAATCAACTTACCCGAATCCCGGGATAGAGCGAATTGACTGGTGGGAGCTTCGGACAGAAAAACTGACCTTTCCGGCATATCAAACCCATGCCATCCACAGCCTGTTATAAGCTATTGCACATCACCCTTTAAAAAAAGGAATTGTAAAACTGAAATCGCTTCCTATTCCCAATTCGCTCTCTACCCAAATCGTTCCACCGTTTTTTTCGACAAATTCTTTACAAAGGATTAAACCTAAACCTGTACCATCTTCATTTTCGGTTCCCTTAGATGAAGGATTTGCATTGGTTTTAAACAGATTGTCTCGGACTGCCTCATCCATCCCAGTACCATTATCGGAGACTGTAATTTCAACCTCTTTTTGCCTGTATATTGAATATACATCGATTTTTCCATTGGGATGTGTAAATTTTATAGCATTTGAAATCAAATTATTCAAAACCAACCTGAACATGTTCTGGTCTGCATCAACTTCAATTTCATAGTTCTGAATATGATTTAAAGTAATGTTTTTTACACTTGCCGAGGCATCAAAAAAATTAACTGTTTCACTAATAATTTTCTCTACATTTATTGCCTCTGGTTTATATTTTATCTCTCCTGTTTGCGATTTTGCCCAACAAAGCAAATTTTCAAGCAAATTGAGCGTATTCTTTGCCGTTGAGTGGATGTTTTTAGAAAAATATTCTAATTTGGCAATATCATATTCGTGAAGATATTCTGTCAATAAGCCGGATAATCCCAAAATACTGTTAAAAGGAGTTTTGAGGTCATGTGCTATTACGGAAAAGAGTTTATCCTTAGTGGCATTGATTTCCTCTAAGGAAGCAGTTTTTTCTTGCAGTATCCTGGTCTTCTTTTTCACATTTTTTTTGAGACTCCGTGACCACAAACTTAGAAACAGAATAATAAACAACACAGGAATTAAACCGATGGCTGTGTAACGCAACACTTTAATCACGGAAATTTCCTTTCGCTTGTGGAAGTGCCATTTTTCCCTAAAATCTTCTATTTTATCTGTGCTTTTTATGTTGTCTATACCATCATTTAGGGTAGAGAGCAGGTCAGTATTGCCCTCTTTCACTGCAAAGCGGTAAAGACTGGGCAAAATTGGGGGTCCAACGACTTCAATATTTTTGATCCCACTTTCTTCAATAGTCTCCATACCAATCGAATAAGGTGCCAAAACAGCCTCACATTTACCCGAGGAAAGAAGATGAATCGCTTTGGGCAGGGAATTGACAAAAACAGTGTTTTCCTTGAAGGCCATGGGTTTAATGAAACGCTCAACGGAGGCATCACCATCCAATGCAATAATTTCCTTGTCTGTAAGATCAGAAATTTCTTCTATAGAACAACCTTCCCTTATAAAAATGCCATAATATTCCTCGCTGTGAGGGATGGTAAAATCATATACAGAATCCCGTTGTTCGGTATAAAGAATTCCCAGAAGAACATCTACCTTTCCTTTTTCAAGTTTTTCCAATGCTTTGTCCCATTGTGAAAATTGAAACTCCAAATTATAACCCTCTTTTTCAGCAATGTACTTGATAACATCCACATCAAAGCCTTTGGCTATTCCGTTACTGTCAAGAAATGTATAAGGTTTATAGTCAAAGTCGCCTCCAACAATAATCTTTTTTGATGAATCTGTCCCAAAGGAAAGGGAAGGGGTACTTATACCAAGAAATACAACCATCAAAAACAATATGGACAGATATTCCTCCCGTTTTTCTTTTTCCATGATTTCAGTAAAAAAAATAAATCAATCAATTAATGAACTGACATTTTTCTGATCAAAAGTAACAATTCCCTATTCTTTTTTAATGAATTTTCTGATTTTGTGATAAACGTATTTCTGTGATCCATCAATTGTTTATTTATATTCACAAAAGTTGCCGTCATCGGATTTGGTTGAACATACCTGTTATTAATGCGGGGTTAGGATCAAATCAGAGCATCAAAAGAGCCAAATAAACCCTTTTACAGCGCCTGCAAAATAATTGAAATTTAGCAGATAAACAAGAAAAAGAAAAAGGAGGATTAGCACTAGGGCTTCAATTGGATATACCATTGCACCAATCAAAGGTAACTGGGAAGTGAATGGAATAGATGTATCTGGTGGACCGGAACTGGGAATTACAGGACCATACATTCGTCTTTTAATAGGTGGTGGGGGATGAAATATACAGGGTAAAAATTTTTGGAAGAAATAGGAAATGCACCCTGGCTCACCTTCTGATATTATAACAAGAGATTTAATGAGGTTTAAGCCTGATGCCGATCATTCATCAGAACTTTAAACAAAATCAAATGTTTATGGTAAATTTGGTGCCTTCTCCTTTTTTACTTGAAACCTCTATAGTTGCATCATTTTTATCAAGAAATTCTTTGCTTAACATAAGTCCCAAACCTG
>JAWLEA010000265.1:0-2516 GCA_041686345.1 Polyangia bacterium
AAGGAGACCGCAGGGCCAATTTTAAAGTTCAGGATAAGCATGTAGAAGCCAGGGAAGATGGTTTTCGGACGCGGGTTCAACTCCCGCCGCCTCCACCAGAGATTTTCAATAAATTCAATCACTTAGCTTAAAAAATCTGGCCGAAAATGTTGGCCAGATGTTGGCCGGAATATTTCATGATTTTTTCTCCCTGAAGGTCATGATTTTTCCGGTTTTCTTTTTTCGAATGTCATGATTTGCCCGGGTAGCTACATGGGCTTCATTAAGATTTGGTAAAAAATATCTTTTAAATGCGTCAGAAGCATGACCAGTTGCTCCTCGCTGTATTTGTTCTGGACTCAGCACTTTTCCAAGAGCTGTTACTGTTGAGTGCCTGGTACCTCCATAAAGGTCTATTCCAATGATGCCCAAATTTTTACAGGCCCGATCCCACCAGGTTTTGAAATACTTTGGTCCAAATTGCCTGCCAGCCTGTATTCCTGAACGAGATTGAAGGTGCCTGAAAAAATACATTTGAGGTAATCCTCTTGGTTCCCATAATGATTTGATAAGCTCACAGTCTTCCGATACCAAGTGGATAAATTTTGGTTCTCCCTCTTTTGGATCCGGAAAGACTATCCATTGTTCTGCCAGATTAATATGGCTTTCCTGAACATTCCTTAGTTCACCTGGCCGGATTTTTGGATATAATGTTAACAGTTTGACACCCAACCAAATACGAGGGTTTATATCAAAAGATATTCTACTGATTTCATTTAAGATTGATTCCTGGGTGTCAATGTCAACAATGTTCCGCCAAGCTAATTTGAATTTGATCTCCGGGAAAACCGGCATTTCGATTTTGCTTTGACGTCTTTCCCTTCTGACCACCCAGGTCCAGAAATGGTTGAGAACAGATTTCCAGTTTGCCAATGTTTTATTCCCAACCTCATGATTTTTATTAAAAAAGTCATCTATTTCTGCTTCGGTTATTTGTTTGATGTTCATTTTGTCCCAGTCACGACCTGCTTTTTCAAGAACATATTCAATATGCCGAATTTGTTTGGAACTGATTCCAGTCCGGTGCTTGTGTTTCAAAAATTGATTGCGAAGTGTTAAAAAAGAAAGGGGAGCATCTTTTTGCCAATCTCTGACATCAAAAACATTGTGGTCAGTTTGGGCTCTCAAATACGTCAAGTGCCTTTCAGCTTCATTTACAGTCTTAAATCTTTTTGAATGAGTCCTTCCAAATTTGACCCGACAATTCCCGGTCCAGTTCACATCTGGATGTTTCGGGCATTGAAGAATTCCTCGCCCTTCAACATAGCCCAACCCACTACCACATTTATGGCATTTCTGTGATACATAAATGCTCCCTTTCATACAAAACCTCCCTTTTTGTAAAAGAAGGTTGTATGGCGGCTGGTGAATTGGAGTCAACGTTTTTCCCTACTGTTTATATGGGTGTATTATTCGAATAAACAGGTAGTTATAAAAATGTGTTTGCTGCGATAAGGATACAAAACTTAAAAGCATTTCGATTCTGCTTTTTATTTCAAACCCATATTTTTTGAGAAAAGAGGACATTGGTCAGAACAATAATCTACAGTTTCCGGCTCACCACAACCAAATGAAGTGTATTTTTCCTTGTACCCAAAATTAACCTGCGAAATGATTTCAGATTCTCTGATAATGCTTTTCCCATCGATGGGACGGTTAAATTGCGACCATGCTTTCAGAAACTCTTTTGCGATTTCATGCGGGAAGCCATGGTTTTTTAAATGGATTGCCAACCTGAATGCGCTTAACCGCTGAAGCTTTGTTACCCCTAAAAGCATTTTTCGCGTGCAGGGCAAAAGCATCTGGATTTTTTTAGGATATCGGGTATTGAAATTTTCAACTTTCTTGTTCAGTGGTGTTGCTGGAAGTAGGGACCATCCATTTAATTCAATTATTTCATCAAGGTGTTGTTCCGTTACAATCTCTATGTTTTCCAGAAAATCCCATTGATTATAGTATGGTGAAAGAGAAGTTGGATCAACAAAGATAGTCCTTTTTTCATTCATCACTTTTTTCCCGAACAGAGGAGCATTTATGAAATTGCCGAATTCATTTTTTCCAATCCGGTCTTGTTTAGGGAAAATTTCTGTGTTTTCGGGAGCTTCAATCTCATTTAGAATTTGAGACGCGACAAGCCTTGCTTTTGCGGCATTAACCCCTGGTTTTCCGAAAAAAATCCATACATGCCACCCTTTAGATTTGGATACCTCAAGATATGCCGGCAATACATAGTTTTCGGCATGAATGATGAATTGCGAAGGAAGGAAGTTGTCTGGATGGTCAAAGTCAATAACGAGAACCGTAGTCATGTCTTTGAGTAACATATACATTCCGTAGGGTTTTCTCCCCATCAAATGGTCTAAAAGAACTTCATTGTTTACAGGTTTTTTAACCTGAAAAGCTTTATCATGATCGTAAGTGCCGTATACGTCACTTCTTCCTGAAAAGAGATTCTGAAAAATTTCAATTTTTTCTGA
>JAWLEA010000116.1:0-10818 GCA_041686345.1 Polyangia bacterium
GGTAGATTTCCCCTTTGCCGTTTTTTACGGATAAGTTTAAGTCGTTGCTGACTATTGTAGGGAAAACAGAATGATCTCTGGTGAAGACTCAAGGGCACCTCATAGTTGTTGTCTGATTCTACTTTAGTTTCTTTCTTCATATTTTTCAAATACTTTCATTTTTTTTGTATAACTTTTTCAAATTATTCCATTTTTAAATTTTGGTATTTTAAAGAAAAACCGGCATTTCTCTCTGCTTTCATTTATACTACATGTAAGACAATGTAGCAAATAAACATACATATTTTTTTTGATAAAGTGTTTTTCCCTTTGAAAACCGCAAACTTGTAAAAGTTTCCAAATTGAAAAAGCAGAGATAACTGTTTGCGGGTCCGCGGGGTTATGCTATACAATGTGATCTGTGTCTTCTTTTCTGTTCAAATATTGGGAGGTAGAAAGATAATTATGCATATTCCGGAGTTTAAAATGAAATATTTTTTCCTTGCTTTTTTACTGGTTGTTCTCAATGTCTCCTGTGATGATAATTCTGGCGACAATAATGATTCCAATGATGCTGAAACCCCTTCTGCCGCTCGCAGTGAATATATTTATACCGGAGATGTTGTTTACAATCGTGAACTGCAACGACTGGAGACTCAGGTTGAGGCAATTGTTAAAAATTCTCAAGGAGTTACATTGGCCGAAAAGGTTGTACTGCTTGATTCTCAATCGGATAATCTTGAGTTCGAACCGCAAGAAGATGTTTCTGATCAGACCGGAAATACAAACTTTATGATTGGCTCAACTGTTGTTCAGGAAGCAACTGTAGTTGCCCAGGCAGGAGATGCTTCGGAAATTGAGCTTTCAGATGTCATGGTAACTTTCGATGAAAAGATGAATATTGATTTTGATTACGATCTTTCTCTGGTTCCCCTCGATATCAATAAAACCGATACCACAGTTTCTTACAATTTTCGGATTACTCTTGAAGACGCCAATGGTCCCATTCAGAATGCCACGGTTGATATCAGCGATTCGGACACCAGTTCTGAAATTTCCCCGACTCAGGTGGTTACAGGAAATGACGGTCGTGCCAATTTTTCGATTACTTCATCAGAATCGGGAATGCATCAACTTGGTTTTAAACTGGCCGGTCTTGCCAATTCCAAAACTGTGAATTTTGAGTTTGAAGGTACACTTATTGGAGGATATGTTTCCGTGGGCATGCATTATCCTCTGGATTTTTATTCCGCCAGAGTTGCTCTGATGGCTCTGAATGTCGATGATAATTTCAAGATTGACATGAATAATCCCATCAAAAATGAAATAGTTTCAGAAACTACCTGTCCCTGTCCCGAACCTGCCCAGTACCAGTTGAACCTCCCTCTGGTGATTCCCCAGGAACAACTTGTGTTTGATGCAACTGATTTTTACCACTACGGTTTTTATGCTGTTACAGTTTATGAAGATCTTAACGGAAACCAGCAGTGGGATGAAGGAGAATACTTGATGGGAGTCAATGACCAGGATGAAATTCTCCGATTTGTCAGCATTTCAGATGTTCACCCAAATCAGCCTGAATCAGGCTGGGCTATTGTTGATGGTCTTGAGGACAGAAATCTCAAAGACTGGGAGACTTTTTCAGGCAATATCAACGTAGTGATTACCCGTTCCCCGATTTTTGAACCTGAATTATCCATCAGTGCCACTGCAATAGATGATCTTTCCAATCTGAAGATGGGGCTTTTTCTGGTGGATCGCAGCAGTTATGTTTTTTACCAGCCCATAGATAATCTTCCCGGAGGGGTAGTACTTGATGAACTGATTGCCAATGATGCTCTGGTGGAATATTTTACAGTAAATATTCCTGCTGACGGGGTTGTGGAAACATCTTTTCCTTCTCCGGAAGTTGTATTCGAATTGCCTCAAATCAATGCAGCTCGTTATGAATGGACCACCCCCGAGGGATACGAACTTGATTTTCTCCAGATCATGGCTCTGGTTTATCGGGACACCAATTCCAACGGTGTTTTTGACGGCGCCGGTGAGCTGGTAGCCGAACCCAGGGAAGAGGAATATGGAGCCAGCGGATATTTTATCTATATCCTCAATTATCCCGAGAAATCGCTTTTTCATAATTCCGAGGAGATTTATTTTCATCAGGGTTATAATTATCTGAAAACTCCCAAACTGAAAAGTGTAGACGAGATAGATTGCCAGGAAGTTACCCCATACATATTAATGGTGGATCCGATAGATATTGAAGATGCCACGGCTCTGTTTGCTCTTACTCCTCTCGGTGATACTACCGATGCTTCTCCTCTGGCCATGATTCATGCTTCTACACCCCCACCAGGATCTAAAATTTTTATTGTTCAGGATGCCAATCCTCCCCTTTGTTCGGGGCAGGAAGTATTATTTACGGATGAATACCAGATAGCTTTCACCAATGTTACAGGTTGGACAAAATATATCCTGGAAGATATTTATTTTCTCAAATTTTAACTGTTGTCACTGCTCCAATTGACAATAATATCTTTTTTATTATCATCAGCATAAATTTTCATCCCAGGTTAACAAGCCATTATGCCAACAGCTCAACCAAAGCTTCAATCCGATTCAGTAAGTGCCAGAAATGAAAAATATCAGATCAGAGTTCACAATCTGGTAAAAAGCTTCAATGGAAAGACAGTGCTCGACAAGCTCTGTCTTGATATAGAACGAGGTAAAATCAATATTATCATCGGAGGCAGCGGTCATGGCAAGTCAGTAACCATGAAGCATCTCATGGGTTTGTTGAAACCTGATTCCGGCAGTATTTACATAGATGGTGTGGATATAGTCAGTTTAAGCGAATATGACCTCAATAAATTGCGCCATAATTTCGGGATGGTTTTCCAGTATGCAGCTTTGTTTGATTCAATGACTGTGTTTGATAACATAGCTTTTCCTCTGCGGGAACACACCAAGATGAATAAAAACGAGATCCGGGACGAGGTGGAAAAATCACTTGAATCAGTATCTTTATCCGGAATTGGCCACCAATTTCCTTCAGAGCTTTCCGGGGGCATGAAAAAGCGGGTCGGGTTGGCCAGGGCGGTTGTCATCAAGCCTGATGTCATCTTTTATGATGAACCCACCACTGGTCTTGATCCCATAGCCACCAAAAATGTTGATGAACTTATTGCTTCCATTAACTCCAGGTATGGAGTAACCTCGGTTGTTATCAGTCATGATATGGCTTCTACCTTCAGGATTGCTCACCGTATTTCCATGCTTTATGGTGGCAAAATAATTGCTTCTGGAGATCCCGATTCTTTCAAAAAGACAGATGCTCCCGAAGCTATTGAATTTTTAAAGGTTTCAGGAGTTTTATAGCTTCTGTTTTTATTTGAATGTCATTTATGACTTATTTTTTTTATTTTTAAATTTGACTGTTGTCGGTTTTGATATTTTATTGAGGTATAATTCTCTGACTCAATTACTTCTGGAGGTTTTTTTTGAAAGGCGTTTTTTCCGGTTTTAAAGTTGGAATCTTTGTAATCCTCATCAGTGTGGGGGCTTGGGTGGCATTTCATGCTGTTACCGAAGGTTTGGGTTCCGATAATGGCTACAAAGTTTACGCCCTGTTCGATGATGCAACGGGACTGGTAGACAAATCCATGGTACAGATAGCCGGACTCAGAGTAGGACAGATTGTCGACAAAAGGCTCGAAGAAAAAAAAGCCAGAATTGATCTTTTTCTTGATAAAGATGTGGTTCTCTACGAAAATGCTGCCATATCCAAAAAATCAACATCCATCATGGGAGGGTTTTATCTCGAAGTTGATCCCGGTACCAAAACCATGATTGATCCAGAAACGGGTAAAAAACGAGAAAGCAAGGTCATTCCCCCTGGAGGAAGAATCAAAAATGTTTATGAGCCAACCACCACCGGAGACCTTATCAATAAAACCGGCGAATTGCTGCCGGAAATTAAAAAGTTGGTGAGTGAAGTCAGAAAATTAGCTTCTCACAATGTCAGAAAACTTGTCAAAAATACTGACGGAGCCATCCTGAAAAACAGCGAAGCTCTGCATACCTTGATCAAACGCATTGACAGTGTAGCCAAAGATATCAAGCTGGTTACTGCTTCAGCTCCTCGTGATGTCAGTGTTATCCTCGGTGATACCAAGTCCACAATCCGCAATCTTAAGCAAATAGTCAACAGAACTGGTGGTAAATTGGACGGGATGGGCAGTTCCGCTCAAAAGTCACTGGACAGAATTTACCAACTCATCGACAAATTGGATAAAACACTCAATGGCGGCAAAGATGGCAAAACAGCCGGGGAAAATAATTCCATAATTAACAACACCCTCAAAATTTCTGAAGATTTAAAGGGAATTACCGGGAAGATCAATCGGGGTGAGGGAACTGTGGGCCGGTTTATCACCAATGCCACCATTGCCAATGATCTCGAAAATATCACTGGCGATTTGCGAACTTTCACCGGCGGACTAACCAGAATGGAAACCATTGTGGGGTTGCGCACCGAATACAATTTGATTGCCAATACGGTCAAAACCTACATGTCCCTTTCACTTTATCCCCGTCAGGACAAGTTCTATCTTATCGAACTCATCGATGATCCCCGCGGTCTCAGATCCACAACTTACACTGTCAGCAGAACCGATAATCCAGAGATCGGTCCTCCTTTGTACAGACAGGAACAGATCAGTGTTTCTGATTCTTTTCGTTTTACCTTCATGTTTGGTAAAAAGATCGACTTTCTGACCTTCAGATTTGGAATCAAAGAATCCACCGGCGGTGCGGGAACCGACATCCATCTTCTCGATGATAAACTCATGCTCCATGCCGATGTTTTCGATTTTTCAGCTAATATCTTTCCCCGGTTTAAAATTGGTCTCATGTGGGAGTTCTATCGTCGCATGTTCATCATTGCCGGCATCGACGATCTCATGAATGAACGGCCAAAAACCGGCGCCGGAGGAGGAAGGGACTTCTATATCGGAGCCCAGGTCAGATTTACCGATGAAGATCTGAAAACCCTGCTCATGGTTGGAGGCAGTGCCATCAGCGGTCTTGGCGGCGGTGGCAGCAAATAATTTTGTCTCCCGGCTTGTTTTTGTTTCCAGCTCGATTTCATTCTTTTTATGTTCACTCTAATCTTTAATTCACCTTTAAATTATTGGATTTATTTTATAATTTTGCTGTGTAAGTGTTGTCGGCAGCAAAGCTGTAGCGAGGTAATAAATGAATAACAAACTCAATCTTTCTCGATCAGAACAACTCTATAAAGAAGCATTGCAGCTAATTCCGGGTGGAATTCTGGGAATCAGGCGTCCTTATAATTTTGTAGCAGGAGAATATCCCATCTTCATTGAAAAGGGCAAAGACGGTCACATAACTGATGTTGACGGTAATGATTATATAGATTTGCTCTGTTCCTACGGCCCAATCATCTTGGGGCATCAAAATGAAGAAGTTGATCAGGCGGTGATTGAACAGATCAAAAAAGGATTCTGTTTCAATCTGGCCCAGCCCATGCAAAATGAACTGGCCCGGGTGATGAGAAGGCTGATCCCTTCAGCAGAGGATTCAATCTTTTTGAAGACCGGCTCAGACGCTACAACTGCGGCAGTCAGAATTGCGCGTGGTTTTACTGATAAGCAGACAATCCTGCGTTGCGGCTACCATGGCTGGCACTCCTGGTGTGTGGAAGTCAAAGGCGGAGTTCCCGAAAATCTCTATGAAGATGTTTATGAATTCAAATACAACGACACCGAAGGTTTGAAACAACTGGTGACCCAACATAAAGACAATCTGGCTGCAATTATCATGACTCCGGTGGGGCATCCCCTGTCTCAGCCTGTAGTGGAACCAAAATCCGGTTTTCTGGAAACAGCCCGGGAGCTTTCCACTGAGAGTGGTGCCATCTTGATCTTTGATGAAATCAGAACCGGTTTCAGAGTAAGTATGGGAGGAGCTCAGGAAAGATATAAAGTAACTCCCGATCTCAGTGTTTTCGGCAAGGCTATGGCCAATGGTTATCCTGTAAGTGCGGTTGTAGGTAAAAAAGAAATATTGGATGTAGTCAGTGGCAAGGTTTTTATTTCCAGCACCTTCTTTCCCAATTCTCTCGAAATGGCAGCTGCCCTGAAAACCATCGAAATTCTGGAAAAAGACAACCAGCTTGAAAAGCTGTGGAAAAAAGGCCAAAAGCTGCTTGAGCGCCTGGAAAAGGTAATAAAAAATTCAGGAGTTCCGGCACAAATTACAGGTCTTCCGGTTATGCCCTATATCTTTTTCCCCAGGGATGACCAGAAAAAATACAAATTGCGTCGTACTCTCTTCCACACTTATGCCATCAGAGCAGGTGTGTTCATGCAACCTTATCACCATTCCTATATTGCTGTAAGCCATACCCCGGAAGATTTTGACCGAATAGTCGAAGTTTTTGAACAGGGATTGAAATATGTAAAAGAAAATGTTTGAGTATTTCCCGCTATCATTCCGCTCTAATCATTTTTTTTAATTTTTCAGGGGATTATTCTTGCAAATTCAATCAATATTTCGTACATAATTGCCATGATTAACATCTTTGGTTTAAATTTCCCTTTGGAAATAAAACAGATACAGAGGGAAACCAGATTTAGATTTTTCCTCCCGTTTTCACAATGATTTTTCAAATTTGAAACGGGAACTGTTTGGCTTTGTTTGGGCTTAACTGCCTGCAAAGTGGTTAATGTTTTTTTAATCGTTATCGTTCACTTTCAATTCACCTAAGGGAGTATTAAATGGCTGAATTTAATTATGAAGAAGTTTGGAAATCCATGGATCCGTGGGAAAACATTCCTGAAAAGTTCAATATCGGGTATGCAAGTACAGATGCTGTATGTGAAAAAGGACTTGGCGACAAGGTTGCCATTTATTGGGAAAACAGCAATGATGAAAAGTGCCAAATCACCTATGAAGAACTCAGGAAGGAAACCAACAAATTTGCGAATATTCTCAAAGATCTTGGTTTTGGCAAAGGAGATGTTCTACTCCTCAGAATCAGCAATCTGATTGAGTTTTATATCATAGCGCTGGCGGCCACCAAGGCCGGAGGTTCTTTTATCCCCACCAGTACCATGTTCAGGGAAAAGGATATATCCTACCGTCTTGATGATGCCAAAGTCAAAGTTGTGGCTACTACTCCCCAACTCGTAGATGTTGTGGACAACGTCAAAGATGATTCCAAAACCCTCGAACACATTGTTGTTGTCGATTATCTCGGCGAAACTGCCACCAAAGACCACCATCTTTCTTATAATAAATTGATGGCTGAGGCCTCAGACGAATTTGATTGCGTGGAAACCAACAACGACGATATTGCATTTGTAGCTTATACATCCGGAACAACTGGAGATCCCAAAGGTGTTGTTCATTATCATCGCTATGGAATTTCCTATGAGTACCTGGCAAAACACTGGTATTGTTATGACACTCCGGATACAATCACCTGCCCTGCAGAAGTAGGTTGGCTCCTGCCTGTATCTTCTTCTTTCCTCTATGCTCTCCATCGTGGCATGTCCATTGTTCTTTACCATGAAATGGGTGGATTCAAACCCAACAAATGGTTTGAAATGATGGAAGAATACGGTATCAGCGTATTTATCGGAACTCCCACCATGTACCGTATGCTCATGAAGGTCGAAGATGCCGAAAACAAATATGATCTTTCCAAATGGCGCGAAGGAACATCAGCTGGAGAACCCCTTGCTCCCGATACTTTCTTCAACGTCAAAAAGAGATTCGGAGTTACCCTCAGAGATGGTATCGGCATGAGTGAATGTATGGTTTATGTTCATAATATGAAGGGAATGGAAATCAAACAGGGTTCCTGCGGTCGTATTGGCCCCGGAATTGAAATTCAACTCATGGAAGTTCCTGATGAAGAAGAAGAAAGTAATAAACCTCTCAAGCCTGTTAAACAGGGAGAACCCGGAGTGCTTTGTGTTAAACGCAGTTCCCACCCCGGAATGATGAAGGAATATCTCAACAAACCCGAAGCCACCAATGAAGTATTCCGTGGACAATGGTTCTATACCGGTGATGTATTGCGTCAGGACGAAGATGGTTATTTCTGGTTCATCGGCAGAGCTGACGATGTAATCAAGGCTTCCGGTTATCGCATCAGTCCCTTTGATGTGGAAAGTGCTCTGATGGCTCACAAAGCCGTACATGAAGCTGCCGCAGTCGAAAGTCCCGACCCGGTTAGAGACAAAGTTGTCAAGGCCTTTATTGTTTTACGCGAAGGTTATAAAGGAAATGACGAATTGATCAAGGAATTGCAAAATCACGTCAAAAAGACTGCAGCTCCTTACAAATACCCCCGCAAAATTTCCTTCGTCAATGAACTGCCCAAAACTCAATCCGGCAAAACCAAACGCAAAATGCTGCGCCGACTTGAGTTCAAAGGTACTCCCTACCAGTTGTAATCTCTGATTTACTTGTTTAAGCTTGTCATTCTCAAATAACAGGGGTTTACGGTTGTTGGGATTTATCTCCAAATCTATATCCAATTCCAGGTAAAATTTTTCTGTATTTTCAGACGGACCTTGGGATAATCGTCTGAAATTTTTGCAGGTTGAAGAGTTTTTTTTCTCCATTATTGACAAAGATAAAATTTTAAACATAGTGGGATCAATGAAGACTAAAAAGATTCTACTTCTCTGGCTTACATTTTTTTTGACAACCACCCTCACCTTTGGGCTTATTCTTATTCCAAGTTACCTGTATTGGATGAAAAACCCCAGTTTCAGCAGGGCTTTTCTGGCAGGTTCCATCGGTTCGGTAATCTTTGGTCTGGTTTACTCTGTTTACAAAGTTAAAACCCTATATTATCTGGAAATAGAGCTTCCCTTTACAATTGAAGCCGAAAATTTCAAAGAACACCTCGAAAATGAACTGATTCGCCTCGGATATCGACACGGTGATCAGGATCACCTTTTTGTGGCCGGATTCAGGTCCGATTATTACATGGCTCCAGATATTACAGTCCGACTGGATCATGATTCCAAAGTAGCAAAAGTCAAAGGTCCTTGTTTTTATCTCAAAAAATTAAAACGTCGCCATAATCGATGGCTCAAAAAAAATCAGTAGAATTACCTATGGATTTTTTCTCGACAGACAAGTATATTAATTAGTGTAAGGTCGTGGTTCAAATTTTACTGTTTTTTACCAAAGGAGATTATCCATGCAAAAATTAATGAACAGATTTCGCAGAGACACCAAAGGTCAGGGAATGACCGAATACATTATTATCGTTGCCCTCATCGCCATTGCTGCAATCGGTGTTGTTACCCTCTTTGGAGACAATATCAGAAAACTCTTCGGTTCTTCCGCCAATGCCTTGGCCGGTGAGACCGATGTTGAAACAGAAGCCCTTGAAGCTAAAGGCAAACACACTGATACCAAAACCCTCGATAATTTTGCACAGATGAACGAAGGCGAATAATCCCAAAATTATTCTCTGAGCCGACTTTGTGCACCTCTTTATTTTTCACTACCCCATTTCATCCTTATCCAAAAAAGTAATAAAGTGACATCATATTATCTTCTCTCTGTATTTTCATTGATCCTGATGAGTATAACCAGTTACACAGATTTGAAGAAGAGGGAAATCCCCAACTATGCTGTACTGGCGGGCATTGTTTTCGGACTTGTTTACTGGACCGTGATCAACCAGCTTCCCGGCTTGGGTTATTCTTTGCTGGGAGGATTTACCGGCTTTGCCATTTTTTTTCTTCTGGCCCTGCTTGGTAATTTGGGATTTGGAGATGTTAAACTGGTAACCGCCATGGGTTGTTTGCTTTCCTGGCCTCTGGTGCTTACTGCCATTTTTCATGTGGTTATCAGCGGTTTTTTTCTGGCTTTAGTCTGGGTAGGGATTTCCGGCAACCTCCTGCGAACTTTTAAAAATCTCTGGATTCTTTTTTACACATGGCTCAGACCTGGTAAAAAGAGGGTAAGTCTCGACAAACTTGAAACTTCCTCATTGCCATATGGTTTGGCTATCGCTGCCGGTACCTGGTGGACTTTGGCAGCACAAAAATGGCCTGAACTTGATCTGATGCAGTGGTTTTTAAAAAATAATTAAATTTTCCAGAAGGAGCCCGGCAGTTTACTTTTGTCATCCCATACTTTAAACCAAAACAAGAAAGTTATTTTTTTTATTGGTCAACTGTTAATTTTTTTGTGATCCTGTTATATCTATTTGAAGGGACAATTCCACCATTTTGTTCTTATGGTTGCAACTCAACTCTGTAACAGGTAATTAATCAATGTCATTTTTCCTTGCCTTTTTTTATTTTTTGACGGCTCAACAGGCCAAACCTGATGCCATCAAGCTTGAGGGAAATATTGCCGGTAACAAAGCTTTAGTACAAGTGGTTTTGAATGATTGCCTCGATCACAAAGATAACAAATGGGAAAAATGTCTTGAAAAACGCCTCAAGTTGTTGAAATATGAAGTTTCAGAGAGAAAATATGTAAAAAAGGCGGGACTCACCCAATTAATTCTGTCCCTGAAAAATATGAAAGTAGTAAGAAATGTTTATGTGCGGGGGAACTGGCCTATTTTTGAATCAGAGATTATGCGCAGGGTTATTCTGCGTCCTGGAACTTCGCTGCCTTCAGGGAAAAAAGCACAAATTGATCTTTTTGACACCCAGATTAATCGAATCGAAGATTATCTGATCAGAGAGGGTTATTTTGACAGCAAAATAGATATCCGGATAAAAAGAAATGGGAAAAATCATCTGGTTGATTTGATCATTGCCATGAACAAAG
>JAWLEA010000117.1:0-10780 GCA_041686345.1 Polyangia bacterium
TTGTTTCCGGCCTTCTTTTCATGCTTATTCTCAAAATTCTCATAACAGTTTTTCCGGCCGGTTGAAGGCTGCTTGCCTGAATTTACATCTGGAAGCCCCCATTAGAAATTATTTATGGAAGATGAAATAAAACTTCTACCTGAACATATAATCAATCAAATAGCTGCAGGGGAAGTTATCGAGCGTCCCGCGTCGGTGATTAAGGAATTGGTGGAAAATTCCCTTGATGCCGGTGCCCAAAAGATTGAAGTTGAAATTGAAAAGGGCGGAACCGAAAAAATCATTGTCAGCGATGATGGCAGGGGAATGGATAAAAATCAACTGAGGCAGGCTATTGTCAGGCATGCTACCAGCAAGATTCACTCCATGGAAGATCTGGAAAAAATATCAACTTTTGGTTTCAGGGGTGAGGCGGTTCCTTCCATTGCCAGTATTTCCCACATGAAGATTTCCTCCAGGAAAAAAGGCAGTGAACTGGGCAACCTCATGATCATTGATGGAGGTGTTGTCAAAAAGAGTGAACCATTTGTACAAAGCACTGGAACCCGCATCGAAATCAACCGGCTTTTTCACAATGTTCCCGCCCGTCTTAAATTTCTCAAGTCAATTCCCGTGGAAACTTCCCATATTCAGGATACAATCCTGCAATTTTCTCTGGCCAATCCCGAGGTTCATTTTGTTTTCAAAAAAGACGGTCGCTTGATTTTTGATCTTCCCGGGCATGGCAGTTATCTGGAAAGAGCCAAAGTAGCTCTGAAAAGAAGAGCCAAAGGAGCTTTGAGAAGTACACTCACCAAATATGAAACCGAATTTTCCCCGGACCTCAAGGTAAGAGTGCTGCTGGCTCCTCCAGAAATAACTTTGCGGGACAGTTCCGGTCTCTACTTTTTTGTGAACCACAGAGCCATCAAGAATAAAACTATGTTGAAAGCCGTGCTGGGAGGTTATGGCGCTTTGGTAGATCGGGGACGTTATCCCATTGCACTGGTATTTACCCGGATCAATCCCACCCAGGTTGATGTTAATGTGCATCCTCGCAAAGCCGAGGTTAAATTCCAGAATGATCGCCTCATTGCCGGAACCATCAGACGAACAGTGGTGGAAGGAATTGCCCAGGCCAATTGGCATCGTGATAATTCGGGTTATGCTTCTTCAGGTCAAAGTTCCAAGGGTGAAAAGGCTGAGGAAAAAGCCCGGCACCAGCAAAATGTGATGGATGCTATCAGATCATCGCGAGCAGGAGCTGCCCGCAGCCAGAATTCCATTGCCGGTTCTCGAAGCCAAACCCGAGGTAAATCCGGAGCTCGAGGTCAAGCCCGATCCGGAAAACAAAGAGATTTTTCTTCTACCTCCGGTCAGGGTGGAAACAGCGCCTGTGCTTCTCGGAGTGATCAAGCCAAAGTGAGCAGAAAATACAAGTTAATTACCCCTGAGAAAACCTCGGATTCAGCTTCTACCTCCAAATCCCGATCCGGCCAGACCAGTCTCAATATGGGTCGCAAAGAACGCTATCTCGGTGTTCACGCCGGTTTGTTTCTGATTTTTTCCAAGGCCAAAGAACTGCTGTTCATCGATATGCATGCCGCCCACGAACGCATTGTCTACTCCCGCATCATCTCTCGGCTCAAAAGCGAAGGGGTCAACTCCCAACGTTTGTTATATCCCGAATCAATTGAGCTTGATCCCGAAAAGATCGAATTAATCGAAGAAAAACTCGAAATCCTTAAAAACATGGGTTTGCTCATCGAAGTTTTTGGTAGTAATACCTTGCTGGTCAGGGGTTATCCTGCAATTTTGCGCAACCCCGATCTCAAGGAAATGATCTTTGCTATTGCCGCAGAACTGGAAAGTGGAGGCAGTGGAGAAGATTTAGGCGGTTTAACCAATTCCCTGGCGGCAACCATGGCTTGTCACAGTGCCATCAGGAGCGGGGATAAAATCACCAGAGAAGAAGCATTTCTGCTGCTTGATCAGATCAGGGAAACCAAAACCGGTGGTTATTGTCCTCATGGTCGCCCGGTTATCTTTACCATGTCCAACAGCCAGATTCGCAAGAAGTTCAAAAGAACATGAGAAAAAACAACCACGTAACTTCAATAACCCGGAGTGTTTCCAAATTGCTCAATCAAAATGAAAAGGTCAGAGAGATGTTCTGGTTGGTGCAACTGCAATCGATCTGGCAGGATATTCCCGGTAACATCGGCAAGGGTACCTGGCCCCTCGAATTGGAGAAACAGGTTTTGACGGTAATTGCTCTCAATTCATCCTGGCTCCAGGAAGCACAATATTTCAAAAGTGAAATAAAAACTCATATTCGTTCCAATATCAGGGGAATCAAGCTCAAGCAGATCAATTTTATTCCAGCTGATGAAAATTCTCTGCCCCGAGTGTGCCAGCAAAGACAGACAAGCAAGAAAAAACTGAAGGAAGCAAAACCCGAATATGGTTCTCCTGCCTACAACAAGTACAGGGAAGTGATAAAAATATCCAAGGAGATCAATAAACCCTGGGCTGATTTTCTGGCGAAAATGGCCAAAGACAAAACCGAAGAACCTCCTGAATCCACTTGAACTTGATGATTAAATTTGGTCTTTATCCGTTTATCTGGTAATCTTTTCCTGAACTCCTCTCTTGATTATTACAAAGTTGAGGAGTGGGACCGATAATTATGGAAGAGAATACCTATACAGCTGATATTTTGATAGTGGATGATGAATCATCTTTACGCCGTATGTTGTCTATAGCTCTTAAAAGAGCCGGGCATCAGGTTAAAGCGGCTGCCAGCGGGGAAGAAGCGCTGGAGTTTCTGGCTTCGGCCAAATTCGATATTGTAATCACCGATCTTAAAATGCCGGGTATCGGGGGGATGGAACTACTTAAAAAAGTAAAAGTTCTCAATCCAGAAACTGAAGTTCTGGTGATTACAGCTCACGGCACTATTGATTCGGCCATGGAAGCCGTACGGGCGGGTGCTTTTGATTATATCCAAAAACCCTTCAAAATGGCAGAGATAGAATTGGCGGTGCTGCGAGCCATCGAACAAAATATCCTGCGCCGGGAAAATTATTCCCTCAAACAGGAATTGGATGCCAGAAATTTTCTGGGAAAAATGGTGGGTAAGAGCAAGCAAATGCAAAGCATTTTCAGTCTTATCCGCAAAACGGCACCCACTTCAGCCAATGTGTTGATCACCGGGGAAAGTGGAACTGGCAAAGAGTTGGTGGCCCATTCCATCCATCAGTTGAGCAAACGCTCCCAGCAATCTTTTCTGGCGGTAAATTGCGGAGCCATTCCTGAGAATCTGCTGGAAAGTGAACTTTTCGGTCACGAAAAAGGGGCTTTCACCGGAGCCGAACAAAAAAAACCCGGACTGTTCCGGGCAGCTGACGGCGGTACTTTATTGCTTGACGAAATTGGTGAGCTTCCCCAGATGCTTCAGGTAAAGCTGTTGCGGGCTCTCCAGGAGAAAAAGATCAAACCTGTGGGCGGCATCAATGAAATTCCGGTAAATGTCCGCATTGTTGCCAGTACCAATCGCAATCTGCAAACCCAAATCGAAAAGGATAATTTCAGAAAAGATCTTTATTATCGTCTCAATGTTATCCACATTCATATTCCTCCTTTGGTTGAAAGACGCGAGGACATTTTGCCCCTCGCTCGCCATTTGCTGCATAAATTAGCCCAACAAGCCAACCTGCCAGTTCCAAAGCTTTCCGAAAATTCTGTTAGATTTCTCCAGAATTACGATTATTCGGGCAATGTGAGAGAATTGGAAAATATGCTGGAAAGGGCACTGGTTCTCGACACCGACAGTATTATCAGCACCGATGATCTGAAGCCGGTACAGGAAAAACGACCTCAACTCGAGGGCGGAATCGATCTCGATCATAAGATCGAAGAAGTGGAAAAACAGTACATTCTGGAAGCTTTAAAAAAAACCGGGTGGAATCGCACCAAATCAGCCGAAATTTTGGGGATTTCCTTCAGATCTTTGCGTTATCGCATGTCAAAACTCAATCTTGATCGGTCGATCTGACAATTAACGCAAGCTCTCTGACAAAAATTGTCACTTTTTCAGTTTTCTTTATTTGAGTATTTTATTAACCTCCATATTTTTCATGCACTTATAGTTTTTTTGGTTAAAAACGGGTGTTGGATCAATGGTTGCGTAAATTAAAGAGCGGAGTTTGATTATGAATTATAATAAAGGCTTTACAATGATAGAACTGATGATGGTAGTTGTTGTCATCGGTATTTTGGCGGCCATTGCCATTCAGCAGTATTCAGGCCAGCAAGCGGCAGCCAAAACCAGTGAAGTTGCTCCCATGTTTGCTGAAATCAAAAAGTCCCAATATGCCTACAAGGCCGAGTATGGACAATTTCTTTCCACCGGCAGTTCCGAGTCCGATCTTTATCCGGTTCTCCTCGGTTCCGGTGAGCCCAAAAAGAAAGATTGGAATCCATCCACTTCGAGCAACTGGTATAAATTGGGAGTCAGCCCCCAGACCAATCAGGTTTATTGCGGCTATGTAACCATGGCCGGTTCAGCCGGCACAGCTCCTTCGGGCACTTGGGGATCCGAGCTTTTTTCAGCAGGAACACCGCAAAAACCCTGGTTTTACATGGTGGCCGAATGTGATCTCGACGGAAATTCGGGAACCAACACAACCTTTATAACTTCTTCTGAACTTTCAGATGTCCAGAAAAAACATTCCGGCAACTGATAATCAGAAAAGATCTTTAATATCCACTTTAACCCTCTTTTTAACCCTTGAGTTTTACTCAGAAAGGAAACTCGCTATGAAAAATCAAAAAGGTTTTACTCTCATCGAACTTATGATCGTTGTTGCCATTATCGGTATTCTGGCAGCCATCGCCATTCCATCCTTCATGAACTACATGGATACAGCAAAAGAGGCTGAATACGGTCCCTCCCTCAAATCCATGTATATGGGAGCTGTAACGTATTACAAAGATAGTTCAAATCACTATGTAGATAATGAGAAAGTCCCAAGAACTTTTCCAGAAAGCCAAGCAGCAACTCCTACCGATTCAGCTTGTGACGGCACTTCTCCAACCATGCATGAGCCGGTAGCTGCCGATTGGGACACACCTACCTGGAGAAAGCTTAATTTCAAAATGGAAGATCGTTTTCGTTTTCAATATAAATTCGACAGTTCAGGTAGTGGTGACACAGCAGAATTTTATGCTACAGCAATTGGAGAACTTAATTGTGATGGCAACACCAAGTATCACTATAGATATGGCGAAGTTACTCAAGGTACTGATATAAAAGGTACCGAAGTTCAGACTGCCGATACAGATCCTTCTGGTAGTTAAAGTTGATCTGCTTTTACTTGATTTCTCCCCTCCCTCTCTCCTTTTCTCCCTTCTCCTGACATGAAAATTCATCTCCCCGGGATTATGCTGATCTCAATTTATTCTGATTCAGGTTGAGTAATTGCCCGGGAAGGATTATATTGGTTTTGCCCTTTGGACTTGTGACACCCCATCTTTTATTTTTCCCGGGCTACTTTTTTACTAAACTGCTTTCAGGATTGTTTCATGAGTATGTTAAAAAAAATTTCCCTTGCCGAAATAGTAGTTTTTCTTCTGATCCTGCTTCCGGGAGCAGCCTTGGGTTATTATTATTATTCCATGTATAAGCAAGCGGGCAGGTTGAGTGAAGTTCCCCATTATCTCAAAAAAATCCACGAAAGTGCCACGGTTTTTGCCGATCGCAATCTCAGGTACAACCTCAAACATGAAAATAAGCGACCTCTTTTCCCCCAATCTTCTCCCCTCACTCCTTCCATCAAATGTTGCACCCGCCGGGGTAAATCCCAAAAGTGCATTCCCAACGGCAAGGGTTATACTGCGTACTCCCTGCTCGAATGGCATGACGAAACCTGGAAACAACTGGGTATCAAAATAGTCGATCCCCATCTGTTTCGCTATCGTTTTGTCAAAACCACTATTCAGGGTCAACCCGGATTTAAAGCCTCGGCCCAGGGTGATCTCGATTGTAACGGAATCAGTTCCTTGTACTATCGCACTGGCCGCAAACAAGGAAATCGCATAGTGGGTGCCGGTGAGATCTTCAGTGAAAACTCGGGAGAATAACTGATCAATTTGTTTGACGCCAGGCTGGTTTTTCCAAGTTACAGGATTAACCCCCAATTCTATGATGGGAACCATTTAATGATGATTTAATTTTCCGCCGGGGATGTATTTTTTGAAAAAAATATTAGAAATTGATGACTTTCAATGGTAAATATATGGCAGTGGGTTATTTGTTCCCATTCCCAATAACCACTATTCTGGGACGGGAACTTACAAAACAGCTTTAAGGTGAATTTCATGCACAAATTTCTTTTTTCAGTTTTCCTTGTTCTCTTCACTATTATTTCCTGCAATCAGGACCAATTTAATGATGTTCCCCTTGAAAATCAGGACAGCCATATATTATATGGTTCTCCGGATACATCTCAGGCTCATCAGGCTGTAGTTTACATCACCAATGAAACCAGACAGGGATATGGAGCTTGCACCGGTACTCTGATCGCTTCGGATGTTGTGCTCACTGCCGGTCATTGTGTAGGAGATCCCTCTGTTATGATGGTTTATTTTGGTGATTCCATGAATAATTTCTATGCTCAGCGCAATGTCTCCGAGGTGGAACGTCATCCCAATTATACTGCCACTGAAACTTCAATCTCCTATGATATTGCCATGATCAGACTTTCATCGGCGGCTCCCTCTTCCATCACTCCCATACCTCCTCTGCCTGATTCAGCCGGTCTTACCAATGCCGATGTGGATACCACTCCCTTGCAATATGTGGGCTTCGGTCTCACTGAAAGCGGCAGTTCGGGTACCAAACTCACCATGACCAGACCTCCCGATGTGATCTGCGGTGGTTCTACGGCCTGCAATTATGATGTTGATGGAATGGGTTATGTGCAAATATCACACGGAACTTTTGGGATTGAAATGGATTATGATGGCGGAATCTGCAGTGGAGACAGCGGTGGTCCTGCTTTTGTTACCCGTAATAACACTGAATATATTGCCGGAGTTTCTTCCTGGGTTTTACAAGATCAAGGTGGCAACTGCGCTTATTTCGGGGTCAGTACCAAGGTTGACTATTTCACCAGTTTCATCAACGATTATCTGGGTACCATAACTGAAGTTTGTACCAATGGAGTTGACGACGATGATGACGGTCAGGTGGATTGCGATGATGCCGACTGCTATTCTCATCCCGATTGTCAGACCACAGCCTGTGATGAGATTATCAACATAAGTTGTGGTGATTCCCTCAACGAATACAGTGGTGGTACCAATACCATTTTTTCAACCTATGGTAGCTGCGGCGGCGGTGCTGAAGGATCTGAACTTGTCTACAGGGTTAATACATCTGTTGGTGCCGAAATTATTGCCACCCTCAGAATGGACAACAGTTCGGCCAATTTGCAGATGTATCTGCTTGAAGGAGCTTGCGATCCCGCCAGTTGTATTGATGGCAGTACCAATCCCACGGGTCAGGTGGAACAACTTGTTTTTACCAAGGGCAGCTCCGAGTTTTATCTGGTTGTGGATGCAGCCGACAGTGTTAATTCTGATTTTACCCTCAGTCTAGACTGCGATAACAATGAACCGATGGAAGAATGCAACAGCGGACAAGACGAAGACGGTGACGGTCTGGTGGATTGTGAGGATGCTGATTGTATTCTCACCAATGAATGCCTTGACCGGATTGAAATCTGTGACAACGGCATAGATGACGACGGCGATTTGAAAGTTGATTGTGAAGATATTGACTGTGCTTCTTTCAGTGACTGCGACCTTGAAACGGAAATCTGCAACAACGGCATAGATGATACCGGTAACGGCAAAGTGGATTGTAATGATCCCGTTTGTCGCACCTCTCGTTTTTGCCCTATTATGATTGAAGAATGTACTAACGGCGTTGATGATGACGGCGATGGTCTGGTGGATTGCGACGATCCTGATTGTCATTCCTTTGCCAGTTGTCCTACTCCTCAGGGTGAAATTTGCTACAACGGAACAGATGATGACGGCGACGGTCTGGTGGATTGCGAAGATGATGATTGCAACCGCTATTACTATTGCTCCATTCAAAATTGGGACAATAATCTCCCTGCTGTCAATAATTCCGATCAAGGCAATGACGATTCCGATTGTTCTTGCCACCATGCCGGCAAGACAACCTCCCTGCCTTCAATGTTTGCATTGTTTCTGATCGTTGGTTTTGCAGCGTTTTACCGTCGGTTTTTTACTCTACGGGTTGGATAGTTCCGGAAACCAGCAATTCAGTTCCCGTCCATAATTTCTTTTCTCATTGCTTCCACTTCTTTCATTTTTTCTTCCATTTTTTCATTTTGGAAAGTCCATCTTCCCATTAATTCTTCCACTTTGCTTCGATTTTTTTCAAATTGTTTGAGGAGATCCACATATTCCGGCTTGCCATACAAATCGGGATCAGCGATTTTCTTTTCAATGAGTTCGTTTTCGGATTCGAGGGTTTCAATTCTGTTTTCCAGGCGGGTAATTTTCTTTTTGATGGAGCCGGTGTGTTTTTTAAGAATTTTACGGTATTGTGCTTCTTTTTTTCTTTTTTCAGCTTTGGTCAGGCGACGGTCATTGTTTTCTGAATCGGAGTCAGCTTTTTGAATGGTTTTATCTCCGGTCATCACCGAATCTATTTGATCAGGGCTGTTATTTTTAACGTGGAAGAGATAATCTTTGAGATTTCCTGGAAATTCCCGGATGTAGCTGTCTTCGAGTTCCCAGATCTTGTTGGAAATTGAGTTGATAAAGGAGCGGTTGTGGCTGACAAAGAGGATGGTGCCGCCGAAGTTGCGCAGGGCATCAGCCAGAATTTCTGAGGATTCCAAATCAAGATGGTTGGTAGGCTCATCCATGAGCAGCAAGTTTCCCGGGGCTACCAGCAATCGGGCCAGAGCAACCCGAGCTTTTTCACCGCCGGAAAGAACACCAATTTTTTTGTGGACATCATCGTTTTTGAAGAGAAAGGCTCCCAGCATGGTTCTGATAGCGGTTTCCCCAAGGCGGGGAGCCGTCAGTTTGATTTCTTCAAGGATAGTGTTGTCAAGATTAAGCAGATCCGCCTGATGCTGAGCATAATAGGAGATGGTGACGTTGGCACCGGGAACAATCTGTCCCCGATCAACTTTGAGTTCGCCGGCTAAGGTTTTGAGCAGGGTAGTTTTGCCCGAGCCGTTGGTTCCAACCAGGGCGATCTTGTCGCCTCGCTGGATCAATTTGCTGACATCTGCGAAGACGACATTGTTGCCAAAAGATTTGGTCAGGTTTTTGAAGTGAAGGGTGCGATCTCCGGAGCGTTCAACCTCGGGCAAGGTGAAATTGATCTTTTCTTCTCTTTCGATAGTTTCAACTTCTTCCATTTTTCTGAGGAGTTTTGCCTTGCTTTTTGCCTGACGTGCTTTATTGGCTTGTGCTTTGAATCGTTCTATGAATTTTTCCAGATGTTTTTGTTTGCGTTCCATGTTTTTTTTGCGGTTTTCAAGAATGATCTCTTCTTCTTTTCTCAATTTGCGAGAGTAGGAGTAGTTGCCCTTGTATTCTCTGAAACCGTCATTTTCCAAGGCAAAAATCCGATTGACATTGCGGTCGAGGAATTCTTTGTCATGGGAAATAATCAAAAGCGCTCCGGAGTAGTTGTCCAGATATTCATCAACCCAGTTGAGGGAAGGCAGATCCAGGTGGTTGGTAGGCTCATCCATCAGCAGGAGATCAGGGGTTGAAAAAAGAAGTGAAGCCAATAAAACCCGCATTTGCCAACCACCGCTGAAGGTATCAAGGGGTTGGGAAAATTGATCTGTGGTAAATCCGAGACCGTGGAGGATGCTTTCAGCTTTATGGGAAGAAAAGCGTTCTTCCAGCAGCAGTTTCTTTTCATAAAGTTCTGCAAGTTTTTCTCCGAATTTTTCTTTGGCGTTTTTGTTTTGAGCTTGGGATAACTTGCTTTGAACCCGGGAAATTTGTGATTGGAGCTCTTTGCGATTTCCTGTAGAGGCCAGGACAAAATCAAGAATGGGGGAATTACCTTTGAAATTGAACTCTTGGGGTAGGTAGCCAATATTGATATTGTTCTGACGGTTGATGCTTCCCTTTTCTTCTTTGAGTTCTCCGGTTATGAGTTTGAAAAGAGTGGTTTTGCCCATACCGTTAGAGCCGATGAGTCCAATTTTACTTCCTGCCTGGATTTGAAAGGAGACACGATCAAAGATTATTCTGGAGCCAAAGGAGAAATTTACTTTATTGAAGGTAATTAATGACATAGTTATTATCGGGTTCAGTGTTAGTGGAAGTGACCACTTTAAAGCCAAAGTAAAAAAGAAAAAATCTAATCAAAAATAAATTAGCCCTTTACATGTAGTATATTTTGATTATTACCTCAATATATACCTCAGTTTAAACATGTTAATTCGGATTTTTAAGTATATTTCTTTTAATTTTCCGAAGTTACTTATTATTTTTCAGCCATATTCAAGTTGAAAAAACGGTAATTTTTCAAAAATAAGCTGACTAAAAAGATAAATAAGGTAAAAATTATTTTGATTTTCCATTTTCAGGTTGGAGATTCAAATTGGCAAAAGTTGCCGGATATCCGTAAAATCAAATTTCAGAATATTTAGTTCCCATCCTAAAAATGGATGTTATCGTCTGGCGACGGAATTTTACCTCATCTGCATTGTCATAACTGCTTGAA
>JAWLEA010000118.1:0-10768 GCA_041686345.1 Polyangia bacterium
AGGCAAGAAAATCGAGATGCCGGTCACGGTTTCGCAGATATAGTTTGGTAATTATATGAAAATGGAAATGTCAGACCAGAGCAGTTGCAGCTTCAGAGCCTTTGTCATCTTTTGCAGGTGGTTTTGACGAAGGCTTTGCAGGTATATCATGCAATGAGTCAAAAATCACCTCTTTTTCAAAAGAGTCAGCTTCCAGATTGTTTTCACGCCAGAGTGCCATTTTCAAGGAAGCAAGACCTGTTTCCAGCATTTTGTCATCAGGTTCTCTGGTAGTAAGACGTTGCAGGAGTAGACCCGGCCAGATGAGTGGTCTTAACAGGGGATTGCCTGAATGTTTTCCGGAAAATTTGATCAATTCATAAGCAATTCCGGCAACAGGAAGCATGAGGGGAATTTTGATAAAAACTTTGGTCAGATTATCCAGAAGTTTATTGTCCACCAGGGGAAATTGCAGCAATAAAGAAAACAGAATGATGCTGATTCCTATGACTAGAAAAAGGAAAGAGGTGCCGCAACGAGGGTGGAATCTGGATTTTTTGCGGGCATTTTCCACGGTAAGTTCTTCTCCATCTTCATAGGTAAAAATGGATTTGTGTTCGGCGCCATGATACATGAAAACTCTTTTTACATCCGGAAGCAGGCCGATGGCAAACAGGTAGAGAAGCAAAATCCCCAGTTTGATGACACCGTCCACCAGGTGGAAGCGGACTGTATCGGTATTGAGACCGAAAAGAGAAGTTAAAAGATGGGGCAGGGCAACAAAAAGACCAATAGCAAAGGCCAGGGACAAAATAATTGCCAAGGCGGCTCCACTTTTAGTGAGTTCCTCTTCTTTTTTTTCATCTTCACTGTAGCGGATTTGCATGTTGGCACTGAAAGTCAGTGAATGAAGCCCGTTATAAAGTGTTTCCACAAGGATAACAGTTCCTCTGAAGAAGGGGAGTCTCAGAAATTTATATTTATTCCAGATGGATTTCCATCTTTGTTCTTTAATGACCAACTGACCACTGGGTATACGACAGGCAATAGCAAAGGAGTTGGCTGAACGCATCATTACCCCTTCCATTACTGCTTGTCCCCCTACAGCTAATTTATTGGCAAGTAAAACACTTATCTTGAATAGTAAAGACAGGGAAAGCATGATAGTGGCTTCCTCTCAATTGACAGCACCGGTTAAACTCCTGCAAACGATTCACGCAAATAATAAGGTAACAATTACTGGAGACAATTGAATTTATCCAATGAAGAATAAAGGTAAATTACCCCACAAACAGGAATTGCAGTTATTGTAAAATAGAAACAGTCAATTTTGAAAGATTGTAAAATTTGCTCTGACCTGATTGCAATTGAGTTAGCAGGCAAATCTGATTGGTTCTAGATGATTTTTTAGTTGAAACTGACTATTTGGTTTTCGTTTCTGGTAATTTTTGGGGCGAAAACTAGTCAGATTGTTTTTCAGATTGTTTTTCAGATTGTTTTTCCTGTTTTTTGTTTTTGTTGAGACCGTATTTTTTGTTGAATTTCTCAACTCTGCCAGTAGCTTTGTGAACTTTTTGCTTGCCTGTATAAAATGGATGGCACTGGCTGCAGACGTCGACGTTGAAATCGTCTTTGGTTGAATAAATTTCAAAAACATGCCCACAGGCGCATTTGATCTTGGTGGGTTTATATTTGGGATGAGTATTCATTTTCATGACTGACCTCAATCTTTCCCTTAAATATTGTTCATTCAGAACAATTGGGAATGGAATTCCGGAATTGATTCCGAGTTGATATTTGTTGCGGATATTTTATGCCAATTCTGTTTAGGCAGGTTTGACAATAGATGGCAATTTTGAATTCTGCAGAACAAAAAGCAGTCAGGGTTGTTGCCATGGGCTAAATATCCGGGAACTCATTAACAGGAATGAGAAGATAATGTCTATTTCTCAGCAACGCCTAATCTAGGAAAATTTACATTAAAGTCAACCCCAAAATTAAGGAAATGTGAAGCGCAGGAGAAAATCTGGTCGGTTATTCTTTAAGCTTTTCGAGAAGGCTGCAGGCTTGATCAAATTTGAGGGAACAACTTTTGCGCAGATAATTTTTGGCTTTGGCTTTGCGAACTTCTATATCAGTGGTTTTGATGCCCAATGATTTGCCGTACATCATTGCTGCATTGAAGCAACCAGCGCCATCGCCTAATTTACAAGCTTTTTTGTAATATTTAAGGGCTTTTTCATAGTTTATTTCTGTTCCCATTCCTCCAAAATAGCTGTTGCCGAGATGGTGGCATCCATATTTTGATTTGCCGTCACAGGCCTTTTTGAACAATTGCAGGCCTTTTTTGAGATCTTGTTTGACTACCTTGCCTTCCATATATAGGAAACCCAAATTGTCGCAACTCAGGGAAGAACCGAGTCTACAGCCTTTTTTATAATATTTGAAGGCTTGTTTTTGATTTTCCGGGGAGGTACTTTTTTTAGCGTAATGTACTCCGGCCTGGTTACAGGCTTCAGCCTTATTTTGTTTGCAATTGTACTCGAGTTTTTCAATCAGCGAAGCTGAAGAGTCGGGTTTTATAGTTTGAGGAAGATGAACAGGCTTTTTGCTGGTGCAATTGTGCAATCCGAAGGACAAAAGAAAAAAAAGTAAAATCGGTGAAAAAAAATGATTGGATTTCATAAAGCAACTTTCATCAATGAACGGAATTTTTGGATTTGGTTTCGGTATACTTGGTTCTGAACATGTATCCCATAAAAAGACCGAGACATAAAAGAAAAAAACCAAAAAGCAGAAAAATTCCCATGCTTACTTTGTTGTTATTATCAGAAGTATCAGTATTTTTTGCTTGTTTATTTTCTGGAGAAACTGAATTTGACTTAGTTGATTCAGATTTGGATTCAGGTTTTGAGAGTTGGGAACAGGGTGTTGAAAATGCAAGATATTGAGTGTTTAATTTGGTATTTTTGGTTTCGAGACTCTGATATCGTGCTACGGCCTGAACATCAAGAGTAGCATTGCCCGTGGTTTTATATTTTTGATTGTGGTTGTAATTCCAGTCGAGGTATTTGGAATCGCCTGCACTGACTGTGGTGATGACATGTCGGTTAGAGCGGCCTCCAAAATGAAATCCTTTTTTGCCCGGGGCTTCTCCAAAACCGGCGTTGGCATCTACGGGAACCCAGCCTGCTTCGGGAAACCAGATTTCGGCCCAGCGGTGAAAAACATCGTCAAAACCGGTTTTATCACCTCGTTCTGAGACTGCTCCCACATAGCGGGCAGGGATTTTTGCAGAGCGCAAAAGGGCGATTAAAGCAAAGGTGTATTCGGAGCAACTGCCGGTTCCTCTTTTGAGAACAGCAGCTGCATTATTCCAACCTCCGGTGCGTTTGTAGACTATATTTTGAGTTAGATAATCGTAAATTTTGCGAGCTTTCCAATAATAATTTGTTTCTGAGCCGATTATTTTTTTAACCAGTTTTTTAATGTATTCTGATTCGAGATCATATTTTTTTCCATTTTGGAGGTATTGTTGGAAATTGGCTGGGGGATAGACTGTTTTGTATTTTTCAGGATTCAGTTGAAAACTGACCCGATAGAGGGAAAATTTGCCGGTCCACCTGATTGTTGCCGGCTTGTTGCCTGCAAGATTCCCCAATTCAAAAACAGCAATTTTTTGTCCCTCACTGTTTTCTTCAATTTTAACAGGTTTCGGGGTGAAAGTTAATTTGGAATCAAGATGCTGTCCCGGCATTTCAGTGGGAATAGCCAAGCGGGCCTGAAGGGATTTGATAGTTCCCTGACCTTTTTTGCGGTAGATAACTTCATAGGATACCTGGACCTTGCGGGGTTTGTTCTCAATATATGCCGGTTGCGAGGAAAGATCGAGTGAGTAGAGAGTTTGATCAGCATAATCAACAAGATAAAGAGTTTTGTTTTTGATAGCCAGAGCCGAGGTGTAAGTCCCGGGAGCTTTGAAAGAGGCGATGACCTTGAAATTTTCGGGATCCAGTTTGTAGATAAGATCGGTATGGTGATCGGCTGTCCAGAGATAACCCATTCCGAGAGCCAGACCGGTGGGATGGGAGGCTGGAGCCTGGTGACTCGAAATTGTGGTACCGTCGTCCGGATCTATTTTTAACAGTTTGGAACTGCGGGAATCAACCAGATAGAGATGTTTTTCATGGAAATCCATTCCCCGGGACCAGCGTTCAAAATAAGGGATGGTACCCCGGTTAAGTTTTTGACCCGGTTGAAATTTATAGATCTTGTCGAGGCGACGATCGGCATGATAAAGAATTGAGTCTGCAAAAGCCAATCCGGTGGGATAGGAGCCGGGAGCTTCAATTTTTTTTATAATTTTCCCCGACTTCAACTCAATTTTAACCAGTTTTCTTTCGTACATATCGCTGATCCAGAGATAATCTTCTTTCAGAGCCATCCCTGTGGGGTTTTTGATTTTCAATTTATAGTGCTGTTTAAATTGGAATTTTTTGGCCTGGAGTTGAGTGGTCGGACAAACCAGGATGAAAAGCAAAATTCCTGAAAGAGTGGACAGGTGCAGTAGATATTTAATTGAAATCATGATTAACTCCGGAATTGCCATATTATTTTATATATAGTTCCCATCCTTTCCGGGGTGGAAATTATTTATCATCTTTTTTCCAGGGGGACATGGCTTGGGTTTTCATGTTGTTGGAAGAGGGGCGTTTCCTTTTGACCTTGATTTCGGGAGCCGGAGTTGAATCTGGATCTGTTTTGATTGCGTCGAGCTTGAGGGTACTGAAATCAGGTTCAAAATCAGGAAGGGAATATTGTTTGTTTTTCCAGGAAATATTTTCCAATTTCTTTTTTTTGTTGGAATTCTTATTAAACACCGGAGAATTTGGTATTTTGCTGTGATGTGAAGATGATGAATGTTCTTCGTTAATTTTGGAATTTGAATCCTCGAATTCATCTTCATCAACAGGGTCGTTTTCATCTGTTTCAACGATATATGCTTGTATTTCAGATCTGGATTTGGGATTTCCACGAACAGGGGATACTTTTTGAGTCTGAGAGCTGTGGCGATCCCTTGAAGTTTTTTGAACCGGATGATTTAAAGATGTTTTTTTGTTGAACAGATCTGTGTTGCAGGCTCTTACAGGTTTGGAACTGCTGGTAGACTTGCTGCGTTTAAGCCTTTTGCGATTAGTTGATTTGAGAATTATTTTTTTTTCAGAGTTGATTCTATTCATGATGATCACTTACTAGCTTGTCAGGGGACAATTCAGTTTTGTTCAAGGATGAAAAAGCAAGTTTATATTATTGATTGCATGTATCCATAAAGAGTTGCATACAACGATAGAAAACAATAGTCAAAGACAAGATGCTTTTCAAATAATTTTTCGATATTTGAAGTTAACATAATGGAATTTATTTTAAAGTGCTAAATTAGTTTCCATCCCAAAATGGTGTTTTTGACTGAATGAGAAGCTGAATCGCAGAATGAGCTTGAAACCTCAATTAGATTGAGTTAAGTTTTATTTTTTCAAGATTAATTCTCGGAACTAACATTTTCAGGAGATAGCCATGTCCGATCGTTTTTATCCAGCTTCAATCTCAACTCTGCTCAATTGGATTTTTGATGAATTTGATACTCGAGGAGAAATATTTGGTATACCTCAGGAAGTTTTTTTTCAACCTGAAATCAAAGATGGTTTTACCTTAAAAAAACACGGTCAATTATTGGAAACTCCCTTGGGAGTTGCCGCCGGACCCCAGACCCAATTAGCCCAGAACATTATCGCTGCCTGGCTTGTCGGTACTCGTTTCATTGAGCTCAAAACAGTACAAACTCTCGATGAAATTGAAGTTGCAAAACCCTGTATAGACATGGAGGATGAAGGGTATAATTGTGAGTGGTCTCAAGAGTTGAGGTTGCAACAATCTTTTGAGGAATATTTGAAAGCCTGGATTATCATTCACATACTGAGACATAAATTCGGCCATGTTTCCCGAGAGAAAAGTCTGGGAACTGTTTTCAACATGTCTGTGGGCTATTCACTGGAAGGTATTCTTAATGATAATGTTCAGAAATTCTTTAAGAACATCTATAATTCAGATCCTTTGAGAACTGAATTTATCAAGGAAGCAGCTCAAGTTTATCCGGATGTGAAAAATATTGAAATTCCCCAAAAGATTTCAGACAATCTGACTCTTTCAACCATGCATGGTTGTCCTCCCGATGAAATTGAAAAGATATGCAGTTATTTAATCGGGGATCTGAAGTTGCACACCACTCTCAAACTCAATCCCACCTTGCTTGGTCCTGAATTATTGCGGAAAATCCTCAATGAAGAACTTGGATATCCGGTGGAGGTTCCTGACCTGGCTTTTGAACACGATTTAAAATATGACGATGCAATTTCCATTCTGCAGAATTTACTGGAAGAAGCTCGGGAAAATTCTGTTGATTTTGGAATTAAACTCACCAATACCCTTGAAACTGCAAATATCCGCAAAGTATTGCCAGCGGATCAAAAAATGCACTACATGTCAGGCCGCTCCATTCATGCTTTGGCAGTTAATCTTGCCCGCAAACTTCAGATACAATTTGAGGGGAAATTGGATATTTCCTTTTCAGCCGGAGCTGATGCTTTCAATATTCTCAATCTTGTCAAATCTGGATTGCGTCCCATAACTGTGTGTAGTGATTTGTTAAAGCCCGGAGGGTACAGCCGTCTCAGTCAATATATAGATAATCTTCGCCAAAATGTTGATGGTTCCAAATATGAGGATCTTGATAAGTATATTTTGAGATCGTCCGGCAAGAGCACTATGGAAGAGGTAATTCTGGAATCACTGAAGGAGTATTCTCTGACAGTAAGACAAGATCCTTACTATGCCAAGAAGTCCCATCCCTGGGCGCCTATAAAGGGAGAAAGAGAATTGGTTTTTTTTGATTGTATAAAGGCACCCTGTGTTTCTACCTGTCCTGCCAGCCAGGACATTCCAGCTTATATGGCTTTTGCCAGAGAAGGCAATTTTCAGAAAGCTCTAGAAGTTATTCTTTACACCAATCCTTTGCCTTTTTCCACCGGTTTCGCCTGTGATCACAAATGCGTGGAGCGCTGTACAAGAATCAACTACGAACATCCCCTTTACATCCGCGAAATAAAACGTTTTATAGCTGAAAATAGTGAGGTTGATTTTGTTCCGGAGCCATTGCTTTCCTGTAGCAAATCAGTGGGGATAATCGGGGGTGGACCTGCCGGCTTGAGTGCAGCTTATTATCTGGCCGAACATGGTTTTGATGTGGTAATTTATGAAAAAGAAGCAGCTCCGGGGGGAATGTTGCGTAAAGCTATTCCCGAATTCAGACTTCCCCAGAATAAACTGGACAAAGACATAAAACGTTTAGTGCAATTCGGGGTGGAGATTAAAACTTCAACCTATGTCGATGGAGCCAAGTATCGGGAATTGAAATCCAGTCATGATTATCTGTTTATTGGAACCGGAGCTCCTGTGAGTCGCGCTCTTCATCTTGACAATGAAGATTCCAACACCGGAGTTATGGGTTTTCTCGAATTTCTCCACCGAGTCAATAATGGTGAGATCAGTTCAGTCCCAGCCAGAACGGTAGTAATCGGAGGTGGAAACTCGGCTTTGGATGCGGTCAGGACAGCCTGGCGTCTGTCACCTGAAGACGGCAAGGTTGATCTTGTTTATCGCCGTACCCTGGAACAGATGCCGGCTGATCGCGAAGAAATAGAACAATTCAAGGAAGAAGGAATTGGCTTCAGACAATTGGTAAATCCCATAGAAATTCTGGAGAAAGCGGGAAAACTCACCGGTCTCAAACTGGCAAAAATGAAATTGGGAGAACCGGATAAAAGCGGACGCAGACGTCCTCTTCCCATTAAAGGCAAGGAGGCTGTCATGGCCTGTGATTTGTGTATTGTTGCTATAGGGCAGAACACCAGGCTCGATTTTCTCAAAGAGAGTGATCGTCAAGCGATTAATCGCTGGGGTAGCATAAGCGCCGATGAAACAAGCTGTAAAACCGAACTGGACAAAGTTTATGCAGGTGGAGATGTGCTTAATCACGGTCCTGAATCAATTATCAGGGCAATAGCTGACGGTCGCAAGGCCGCGACAGATATTGTCGCAAAGGAAAAAATAAGCTGGAAAAAGCTGGATTACCAGATTCCCGTCAAAAAATCGCTGAAATTAATGAGAAACAGACGCCAGTTTCCTGAAATTAAATTGGAGAGGGACCCGGAAGATCGTAAAAACTTTGAACTGGTGCAGCGCACTTTTAATAAACAGGAAGCCCGGCAAGAGGCTGAGCGTTGTCTTCTCTGCTCCGAGTATTGCAGTATTTGTACTACTGTTTGCCCCAATCGCGCCAATTTGGAGTTGATGGTTGAAGCTGTACAATACAATTTGAGAGATATAGATTTTCAGGAGCAACAGATTGAATATGGCAAACCCCGCAAATTTAAAGTCGAACAGGAAATTCAAATCGTAAATCTCGGTGATTTTTGCAATGAATGTGGAAATTGTGCAACTTTCTGCCCCACTGCCGGCAATCCTTATCTGGATAAACCCAAATTCTATCTGGATAACCAGGTATTTGAATCGGAAGATGAAAACAGTTGGTATTATTCAGTTGAAGCTCAAATGTTGAAAGCTCGTTTTGCCGGAAAAACCCATAGGATGAAGCAAGTTGAAGGCGAAGAGGGTAAATATTTTGTCTATGAGACAGATGGCCTCAGTGCCCATTTTTCAGAGGAAGATTTTCATCTGCTCAAATTTGAGAATAAACAAGGTTCCGGTTCGATAAACATGGAAATTCCCGCCGCAATGTCAGTATATCTCAACTCTCTTTCGGCCCGTAAAGTTGCCCCCTTGAATTGAAATTGTTCTTAAATTTTATAAAAAACTAATCTGCACGAAGTACAAGTATGATCAGGGTTGGCTATTTTCTGCACTGACTTTGATTTCAGCCGGAGGAAACATTTCTTTGTTGTTTTTCTCAGTTTTGTTGTTTTCGTTTATCCCGGCCGCTTGATCCTGATTGTATCTGGTTATTTTCTTTGAGGGTTGTTTGGTATTTCCGGTGTACTTGTTGAGAAGTTTTTCTTTGAAGGCGAAACCCAATACAGCTGCTGACATTGCCCAGGTAAGAGGACCGGATTTTCCATATCGTTCATTAAAAGTAGCGGTGATTTCAGATATCAGTCTGTTTGTTTGTCTGTTTTCACTCATGACTTTGCAGGCAAGAAGCATATATCTCATTTCCTTAATCATCTTTTGCATGTATTTTCTTCTGTTTCTTATGTGATAATTGGAATGATTTTTCATGTATTTGTCACCCTTGAGAAAAGTTTTCATATATCTCAGCAGGGATGCTCCGTTTTCCTGGTAATCACGCTGAAAAGCCATCTTCAGATAATCATGGGATTCTTCTCTGGTGAAATATTTGTGTTTAAACCAGATTTTATCCTGACCATGCTGTTCCATGTAGGGGACATCTTCTAAAATAAGTCCTTTTTTATCATAATTTTCATAGAGGGCTGTACCGGGAATTGGTCCCAATTGCATGAACTGAAGATAATCAGGGGCCAGATCTATGGCCCAGTTAATATCGTCATGAATCGTAGTTTTATCGTGGTGTTCAAGAAACAAAATAGCCGAGGCCAAAATTGGAATACCTCTTTTTTGCAACTCACGGAAGAGGGTGTTGAAGTCTGTATCTCTATTTTTCTCGAAAATTACTTCTTTGGATTCAATTCCAATCCAGATAAACTGCACTCCAAGTCTGATCAATAAATCCAGATCTCCAAGTTTTTTCATGGTTTCTGCAGAACTGAAAATGGAAAAAGTAAAGTAACGTTGATTTTCTTCCATCAGGGAGATGAGTTCCAAGGCTCGATCTTTCATTTTCAGAAAGTTTTCATCCATTATGGAGAAATCTCTGACTCCCATTTCATCTTCGTATCGGCAACACAGATCAAATATATCTTTTCCCGTAGGCAGGTAAGCAGTATATTCACTAAAAAAGTGGGAAGTAGCACAAAAAGGGCATTTGTTGGCGCAACCAACTCCTGTAACTACCATGCCGGTATTTAAAGGCAATTTTACGCCCATTATTTTGCGATTGCAGGATCCTTTCACCAGGGGATGATTTATCGGTGCATCTGGATCTTCATTGAAGAGTTCGCGCATGAAAGATATTCCTTCACCCCTTGAAATATAGTCATATTCCAGTAGATTCTCCACATTAGGAGTATTGGTGCCGTGGCCTCCGAGAATAATTTTGCTTTCGGGGCTTATTTTTCTGATCAGTTGGGTCATTTTTTGGGCTTTTTTCAGATTTGGAATGATAAAACTGATGCCGATATATTCATAACCTTTGCCTATTTCTCGTTTGAAATCTTCGAAAGATGGAAAATCCATAACGGTGGAAGGAACATTGATGTTTTCAGCCAGGAAATACAAACCAAAACTATTATGATTGAAGCGATAGGAAAAAATTCCCTGTTCTCTGGTTACCTGATTGTGAAACAATTCCATTTTGTTGCTTTTTTCCCCATATTCGTCATCTACGCCATATGGCCCAAAAACAGATGTCAACAGCAGGCGACTTTTATTCTTGTGTTTTTTTCGGTTCCTATTATCTGTATAATTTTCGGTTTTTACGGTTTTAATTGTATCGGTATTCATAATTTTCCTCCTTGGAATCAGATATTCTCTTTTAGATACCTTCCGATAACATGACGAATATCGACCCGGTTTTGTT